>JADLGX010000238.1 GCA_020849095.1 Candidatus Eiseniibacteriota bacterium | reverse complement strand
TGCGCGGCGGCGATGCGGCGGATGCCCGACCTGGCCACGCGCATCATGTCGCGCATCTCGGCGTCGCTGAACGTGGCGGACTCGCCCGTGCCCTGCACCTCGACGAAGCGGCCCGAGCCGGTCATCACGATGTTCATGTCCACGTCGGCGCCCGAGTCCTCGATGTAGTCCAGGTCGAGGCAGGCGACGCCCTTGACCATGCCCACCGAGATCGCGGCGACGGAGTCGCGGAACGGCGCGTGCTTGAGCGCGCCCTGGTTGCTCAGCGTGACGAAGGCGTCGTGCAGCGCCACCAGCGCGCCGTTGATGGCCGCCGTGCGCGTGCCACCGTCGGCCTCGAGCACGTCGCAGTCCACGGTGATCGTGCGCTCACCGAACGCCCCGAGGTTGGTGACCGCGCGCAGCGAGCGCCCGATGAGGCGCTGGATCTCCTGCGCGCGACCGCCCGTCTGGCTGGTGCGCGGCGTGCGCGTGCCGGTCGCGCGCGGCAGCATGGCGTACTCGGCCGTGACCCACCCCTTGCCCGTGTTGCGCATCCAGCCGGGCACGCGCTCCTCGACGCTGGCGGTGACGAGCACGCGTGTGCGGCCCATGCGCACGAGCGCGGAGCCCTCGGCGTGGCTCATCACCCCGCGCTCCACCTTGAAGGGGCGCGGCTGCCGCGGGGAGCGGCCGTCGTGACGGGCGAACGCTTCGGGTTCGCGGACCTGCGCTTCGTTGTCGCGGATGGGCTGCGGCTTGCGGGTCACTCGGGAATACCTCCGGTATGCGGCGGAATGGCGTGGGCGCGCTCGAACCACGGCAGGTCGGTCTGGTCCACGACCGTGACGTGCGGGAGCGGCCGGCCGAGAAAACTCTGCGCGACGCGCCCGAAACTGCGGCGCCGCGGCTCGTCGGAAAGGAAGAAGTGGTGCTGCGGTCCGCGCGGGCCGCCGGCGGCGGCCAGCTGTCCGCGTTCGGCCAGCAGCTGCGCGGTCGCGCGCGCCGCCTCGGCGCCCGAGTCCACCAGGTGCACGCCCGGCCCCATGAGTTCGTGCAGCAGCGGGGCGAGCAGCGGGTAGTGCGTGCACCCGAGGATGAGGCTCTCGAGGTTCGCGGCGCGCAGCTCGGCCAGGTACTCCTCGGCCACCAGGTGCGTGACGCGGTGGTCGAGCCAGCCCTCCTCGACGAGCGGCACGAACAGCGGGCAGGCGCGCGACAGCACGCTCGCGGCGGGCGCGAGCTTGTGGATCTCTTCGAGGTACGCGCCGCTGCCGACCGTGGCGAGCGTGCCCACCACGCCGATCATCCCGTGCGGGCTGAGCGCGACCGCGGCCCGCGCGGCCGGCTCGATCACGCCGATCACCGGCAGCTCCCAGCGCAGGCGCAGCGCCTCGAGCGCATGGCTGGACGCGGTGTTGCACGCGACGACGATGCACTTGACGTTCTGGCGCACGAGGAACGAGGCGATCTCGACGCTGAATCGCGTCACCGTTTCCTTGGACTTGTTGCCGTAGGGCAGCCGCGCGGTGTCGCCGAAGTAGACGACCTCCTCGTGGGGCAGCTGGCGGAACAGTTCGCGGACGGCGGTCAGGCCGCCGATGCCGGAGTCGAACACTCCGATGGGACGCGGATCGTGAGTCGCGGGCATGAAGTCCTCGGTCAGGGCCAATCCTGGATGTCGAGCGGCTGGTCCAGCGGCACGTGCCCGGCGAGCGAGGCGACGGGCGCGCCGCCGATCACCACCAGCACGTGCTTCACTTCGGGCACGTTGGCGCCCAGCGTTCGCACGAGCGATCCCACCGCGAGCTCCTCGGCGCGGCTGCCGCCCTGGAAACCCTGCTGGAACGCGCGTGAAAGGTCCAGCGTGAGCAGGCCGCGGTCGTCGAGATAGGCGTGCACCACGGTCGTGCCCGGCGGCAGCACGCCGGTCCCGCGACGGGCGGGGCCCTTGGCCAGCGCCACCACGAGCGCGGACACGAGGCCGTGCACGTCCTCGGACTCGATCATCTCGCGCGTCTCGGCCACCAGGCTGTCGCCGCGCTCGTCCGCGAAGTAGAGCGTCATGGCGCGCACGCCGGTCTGGGTGGAGTCCACCGCCACCGCGGGCGGCGGCGCGTTGCGGGCGCTCCACAGCCGCCAGCCGGCCACGCCGGCCACGAGGACGGCGAGCAGCACGCCCACCACGAGCAGGATGCGCATGGGTCTAGTCATGGCGCTGCCACGCGAGCAGGCCTTCGGTGATCGCGGCGGCCAGCGCCTGCAGACCGGCGTCGTTCGTCACGCGGGCGCGGTCGTCGGCGTTCGTGAGCGTGGCGCACTCCAGCGTGACGCCGGGCGCGTTCACCCCGAGCAGCGGCTTCAGCAGCCGTTCGCGCACGCGCGCCGGCCCCTGCCCGCGCCCTTCGAGCGCGGTGGCGAGCGCCTCGGCCAGCGCGCGCCCTTCGACGGCGTGACGCGTGGCCACGTCGCGCCAGGGCATCATGGCGGCGGGCGTGAACGAAGCCGCGCGGGCGTCGCCCGGGACTTCCGAGAACCGCGCGGGCGGGCACCAGGCGGTGGCGCCGCGCGCGAGCGCGGAGGGATAGCCGTCGAAGTGCAGCGACACCACCACGTCGGCGCGGGCTCGGTTGGCGATCTCGGCGCGCGCTTCGGTGGCCACGGCCCGGTCGTCGGAGCGCGTGAGCGTCACGCGCACGCCGCGCCGCTCGAGGTCGGCCGCGACCAGCCGGGCCAGCGCCAGCGTGAGGTCCTTTTCGAGAAGTCCTTCGGCGCGGACGCCCGTGTCCGTGCCGCCATGCCCGGGATCGAGCACGACGACACGCAGCGCGCGCGGACCGGCCGGGCCCTCGGGCGCGAACGCCTCGAGCGCCGCTCCTTCGCGCGCGATCACCAGGGTCGCGCGTCCGCTGCCCGGCTCGAGCCGGAAGCCGCCCGCCTCCGGAGCCACGGCGAACTCCAGCGTGACGCCGTCGGCGCCCGGCAGGCGGCGCGCCGAACGCACGAGCAGCCCCCTCGGCAGCGAGTCGGGAAGCGAACCCGCGAACACGCCCGGCATGCGCACCCGAAGGTGCGCGCGATCACGCCCCACCACGGCGGCCGCGCCGGCGCCCTCGCCCGTGAGCGTGATGCGCGTCTCGTTCGCGGAGCCCTCGATGCGCGGCGCGGACACGTAGCCGCCCGGCGGCACGATGCGCACGCGCGCCCCCCCCGCCTCGATGGTGAGGCGCGCTTGCGTGGAGTCGCGCGGCAGCAGCGGCACGAACTCGAGCGGCACCTGCAGCTCGCCGCCCACCGATCGCACCGGCGCGGCGAGCCGCACCGTGCGGTCGTCCACGATCACGATCGGGTTGTCGGCGGTGAACGTGATCCGGTGGCCCTGCGCGCGCACGACCAGCTTGCGCACGTCCGCGCGCCAGTACTTGGCGCCGTCGAGCAGGCGCGAGAGGTCGTTGACCCCCACGTACGGAACGCCGTCGAGCTTGCGGACCGTCGCGGTGGGCGGTCCCGCGCCCGGGCGCGATTGCGCGAACGCCAGCGCGGCCACGCCCGTGAGCAGCAGGGCGAGCGCGAGCCGCGGGATTCGCCGGCCGATCGTCACTCGCCGCGTTCCGAGCCGCGCTTGGCGCGGGCGATCTCGCGCTTGGCGTCGCGATCGGCGATCGAGGCGCGCTTGTCGTGCGCCTTCTTGCCCTTGCCGACCCCGATCAGCAGCTTGGCGCGGCCCTTGGAAAAGTAGAGCTTGAGCGGCACGAGCGTGTGCCCCTTCTGCGCGACCGCCTTCTTCAGCTTGACGATCTCCTCCTTGTGGAGGAGCAGCTTGCGCGGGCGCACGGGATCGAGGTTCCAGCGGTTGCCCTGCTCGTAGGGCGGAATGTGCATCTGCCGCACCCAGGCCTCGCCGTTCTCGATGGTGGCGAACGACTCGACCAGGCTGGCCTTGCCCCCGCGCAGGCTCTTGACCTCGGTGCCCGCGAGCACGAGCCCGGCCTCGATGGTGTCGAGGATGGCGTAGTCGTGGTGCGCCCGGCGGTTCTGGGCGATCAGGCGGTCGGAGGATTCCTGCGGGGAGGTCATGGAGCTTCCCTATCCCCCGGGGCGTCGCCCGGTTGGAGCGAATGAAGCGAAAGGCGCTCGGCGCGGGTTCGCACGCGCGGACCGGCCGCGCACGGCGCGCGCCGGCGTCTGGCCGTGCCTGAAAGGATCGATGGTGCGGAAGGGGGGATTTGAACCCCCACACCCTTGCGGGCGCTAGAACCTGAATCTAGTGCGTCTGCCAGTTCCGCCACTTCCGCACACAATCGGGGCGCGAAATGTAGGGGCGAACGGGCCGTTCGTCAACTCGATGGCCGCCAGCCTCCGGCCGGCCCCGCCACGAGCCGGCAGTGCTTGCGGCGACGGCCGGCCGGAGGCCGGCATCATCTCAAGGTCGCTCCACGCCCGGCCGGGACGCCGCGGATGGTCGCGGCGGCCGGGCCCGGGCGCGGCGCGGGCCGTCAGCGCGGGGCGGTCTTGAGTCCGCCCCAGGTGGTGCGCGAGACGGGCGTGCTGGTGCACAGGTTGCCCAGCGCGGGCGTGGGCGCGCAGTGGTTGCCGGCCGGCAGCAGCGTGCCCGTGTACGGGTTGAGCGCGTCGAACAGCTGCCACTCCCCGCTCGCCGGGTCGCGCCCCGTGGCGCGATCGGCAGCGGCCTCGTGGCTGCGATACGTGTACGAGTCCACGAGCACGCTGTCCCCGTCCTGCGCCTGCCACAGCAGCACCGAGTCGCCGCTGTTGCCCAGCGACAGCCCGACCGCGCTGAAGCCGGTGGCGCGCTCCCAGTCGTACGACTGCTTGCCCGTGACGAGCCGGGCCTCGCCCGGGGCGAGCACGCCCGCGAACGTGTAGCGGCGCACCGAGTCGGCGTCGGTCAGGAAGAAGCCGGTCAGGTCCACGAGCGTGGCGCCGGTGTTGAGGATCTCGACCCACTCGTCGTCGCGCGACGAGAAGACGCCGCTGCCGTCCCAGTCGCGGGCCGGGCCGGCGAGGATCTCGTTCAGGCGGACGGGCCCCGCGTGCGAGACGGACGTGGACAGGGTGGCAGCGGTGGCGAGGGCGGCGAGAAGAAGTGCAACGGAGTGAGGCAGGCGCATGGTGTGCGCTCCATGCGGGGGCGGTGCGTGAGGTGCGGGCGCGCGTGCGCCCGTGCCGGCTCCTCATTGCACGCGCGATGCCGCGACGCTGCCGCGCGCGCGCAACGGCTTGCGCGCGATAAACGCGACGCCGCCGTCACCCGGGGTGACGGCGGCGTGAACACGAGCGTCGAAGCGTGGTCAGGCGCGAACGCCGGCCAGGAACTCCGCGATGCGGCGGACGCCTTCGGTGAGGTTGGGAATCGAGTTGGCGTACGACAGCCGGATGTAGCCTTCGCCCTCGGCGCCGAAGCCCGTTCCCGGCAGCGTGACGACGCCGGCCTCGTCGAGCAGGCGGTCGGCGATCTGGCCCGACGTGAGCCCGGTGCCGTCCACGCGCGGAAACGCGTAGAAGGCGCCCGGAGGCATCGGGCAGTGCACGCCGGGAATGGCGTTGAGCCCGTTCACGACCACTTCACGGCGCTTGCGGAACTCCTCGACCATCGCCTTCAGCTCGTCCTGCGGCCCTTCGAGAGCGGCGATGCCCGCCTTCTGGATGAACGGCGGCACGCACGACGAGGAGTTGTTCATGAGCGTCGCCATGTGCTTGGCGAGCGGCTCGTTCATGATGCCGAAGCCGAGCCGCCAGCCGGTCATCGCGTAGGTCTTGGAGAAGCCGTCCACCGTGACCGTGCGCTCGAACATGTCCGGCAGCGAACCGAACGCCGTGTACTTTCCGTCGTACAGCATGTCGCCGTAGATGTCGTCCGACACCACGGTGAAACCGTGCTTCAGCACGAGCTCGCGGATGGCGTGCAGGGTGGCATCCGACAGCGCGCCGCCCGTGGGATTGTGCGGCGTGTTCAGGATGAGCATGCGCGTGCGATCGGTGATGCGCGCGCGCAGCGCGTCGAGATCGAGGTCGAAGTGCTTCTCGGGCAGCAGCGGCGTGGGCACGACGCGCGCGTCGAGGAAGTTGGCGATCGAGGCGTAGTTGGGAAACGCCGGGCTGGGAATGATCACTTCGTCGCCCGGCTCGAGCAGCGCCATCATGGCGAAGAGCAGCACCTGCTTGGCGCCCGGCGTGACCACGACGTGCGCGGCCTCGCAGGGAATCCCGCGCCGCGCCTTCCAACTGGCGGCGATCGCCTTGCGGAAATCGGGCAGGCCGGCGGCGGGCCCGTAGTGCGTCCAGCCCGCGGCCATGGCATCGCCGGCTGCCTTCTGGATGTGCTTCGGCGTGTCGAAGTCCGGCTCGCCGATGCCCAGGTGGATGACGCTGCGGCCCTGCGCCTCGAGCGCCTTGCCGCGCGCGAGCATGTCGAATGAAGCGGCGGTGACGATGCGTCCCATGCGCTGCGTGAATCTCATGACAGCTCCTTTGTGTGGCGCTCTCGGGCGCCGGCGCGATGCCTGTCGCCGCGGTCACAGCCGCGTCCTGCGGGTCCACTCCAATGTCCATCCCGGCGGGGCACGACGGCCCGCGCCTTCCGTCCACGTGACGCCCGCGCGTGCGCGGCCGCCCAGGGCCGGCACGTCGAGTTCGAGCCGGGAGCGGATCCCGGCGCCCGAAACCGCGCGCAACGTGAGACGGTCGTCACCGGCCTCCGGAAGCCAGAGCTTTTCGCCCGACCGCGCGCTCCACACCGCGTGCTGCAGCGTGAGCGCGCCGCCCAGCGGAAGCGCGGTTCCACCGCGGGCGACGAGCACCCGCCGCAGGGCGCGGCGCGCGAACGCGCGCTCACCCCAGAGTTCGTGGCGCAGCGCCAGCTCGCGCTCGTCCCGCTGTCCGCGCCATTCGCACCACCAGCCCTGCCGAAGCCCGGAGGTGGAGCGGCTGGTCGCGAACAACGCCGGATCGCGGCGCGTGCCGTGCTGCTCCTCGATGCCGAAAACGACGAGGGCATGGTGGACCAGACGTTGGTGCACTTCAAGCGCACCACGCGCACCAGAGGCGCTGGGCCCAAAGCTCCAGAGCGCGCCATGCGCGACCACGCCGTGCGCGTCGTCGCGGCGCTCCAGCGTGACCGCCAGCGCGCGCGCGGGCCCGCTGCGGCGCGGCTCGGCCAGCGAGCGGAACGCCGCGTGCCCGGCGCGCAGCCGCCACGCCACCGTGGCGTCGTCCGAGATCCAGCGTTGCGCCGCGGCCTCGGCGCGCCAGCGCCCGCGCGCGTCGGC
>JADLGX010000237.1 GCA_020849095.1 Candidatus Eiseniibacteriota bacterium | reverse complement strand
CGTCCCGGCGCCGCGAAGCGCCGGCGATGCACGGCCGCGGGAGCGCCGGCGCCGGGGCGCACGAAGCGCGCGCCGATCGCGCCGGCCACGTTCATCAGGTAGCGCTGGTCCTCGCGGCCGTCCGGGCCCGGCGCCTCACGGAACGGGCACACGACCGCCAGGTCGCACGAATGCCGCGCGCGGCCGAGCGCCTCGAACGCCAGCAGCGCGACGAGCCCGTCCTCCTCGTCGAGGAGCACGTGATCGGCGCGCAAGCGGACGGGCTGGCCGGATTCCGGCCAGCCCGCGCCGTGCGACGCGTAGAGAAACGCGGTCAGGTGGGACGGCACTCGTCGTCCTCAGTCGCCCGCGGCGGGTTTGGAAGGCTTGGCCGGACCGGAATCGCCGCCGGACGAGGTCGGGCGGTCCGCCTTGGCGCCTTCCTTGTAGGAAGCGCTGCGGTAGTCCGTGATGTAGAAGCCCGATCCCTTGAACAGGAAACCGCTGCCGCCGCCGGGCACCTTGCGCGCGGGCGAGCCGCACGTGGGGCACACCCGCGGCGTCTCGTCGCTCATGGAATGGAACTCTTCGAAGGTGTGTTCGTTGTCGCAGCGATAGTCGTACGTCGGCATGTGTTCGCGGTCCTCCCGGTCTTCCAGCGCTTTCCGATCCTCGCGGCTACACCGATCCCGCGGCCAGCACGCAGGCCACCGTTGCGGTGTCCACGACTTCCTCGATGCTGCAGCCGCGCGACAGGTCGTTCGCCTGCTTGGCCAGGCCCTGAAGCATGGGCCCGATGGGGGCCGCATGCCCGAGGCGCTGCGCCAGCTTGTAGCCGATGTTGCCCGAGTCGAGGTCCGGGAACACGAGCACGTTGGCGTGCCCGGCCACCACGGAGTCCTTGGCCTTGCGCTCGCCCACCGACGGCACGATCGCGGCGTCGAGCTGCATTTCGCCGTCGATATGGAAGTCGGGACGGCGCGCCTTCGCCAGCGCGGTGGCCTCGCGCACCTTGAGCACGCGGGGATGCTCGGCGCTGCCGCGCGTCGAGAACGACAGCATCGCGACGTGCGGCACTTCCTGCGTGAGCCGCTGGTGCTGCTCCGCCGACAGCGTCGCGATCTCCGCGAGTTGCTCGGGCGTGGGATCCGGCAGCACGGCGCAGTCGGCGAACGTCATCAGCCGCTCCTTGCCGCCTTCGCCGGGAAGCACCATGAGGAAGAACGACGACACGCTCTTGACGCCCTTGCGCAGCCCGATCAGCCACAGCGCGGCGCGCAGCACGTCCGCCGTGGTGCGCGAGGCGCCGGCCACGTAGCAGTCCGCCAGCCCGTCGCGCACGCGCGCGGCCGCCTGGAAGACGGGATCCGCCGCGTACTTCTCGAGGTCGGCGGCGCCCAGGCGCTCGCCGCGCGCCGCCGCCAGCGCCGCGCGCGTGCGCGCGAGCGACTCGTCGGAACCGGAGTCGATCAGCTCGACCCCGCCCAGGTTCACGTCCGCCTTGCGCGCCGTGGCACGGGCCACGTCGGGCGGACCGATCAGCACCACGTGTGCGATCTGGTCGCGGGCCAGCCGCGCCGCCGCCGCCACGATTCGTTCGTCGTTCGCCTCCGCGAGCACCAACCGCTGCTTCTTCGCAACCGCCATCTTGCGGATGCGTTCCATGATCTGGCTCATGCCTTCTTCTTCTTTCTCGCCGCTGCCGGACGCCGTCGGCCGAACTTGGCCAGCAGCCGCTTTTCGACCGGAGCGGGAACGAGCCCGCGAATCCGGCCACCGTGTTTCGCCACTTCCTTCACGAGAGTCGAGTTGAGGTACGTGTACTCCTGGCTGGGCATGAGGAACGCGATCTCGAGACCGGGCGACAGGCGGCGGTTCATCAGCGCCATCTGGAACTCGAACTCGAAGTCACTCACGGCGCGCAGCCCGCGGATGATCACCTGCGCGCGGTTCTGCGTGGCGCAATCCACCACGAGACCCGCGAAATAGATCACTTCCACGTTGGTGAGGTTGGCCACCGACTCGCGAATCAGCTTCACGCGCTCTTCGGGCGTGAAGAGCGAGGTCTTCGCGGGATTGTGGGCCACGGCGACGATGACGCGCGAGAACAGCAGCGCGGCGCGGCGCACGAGGTCGAGATGGCCATTGGTGAACGGATCGAAACTGCCCGGGAACAGGGCGACGCGTTCGTTCTTCATGAGGGAGATGTGCCGTCCTCCGGCGCGTCTTGCGGCCGCGCCCCGTAGAGGTTCACCACCGTTTCTCCGTAACGCCGCTCGCGGACCAGCGACAGCGCTCCGGTCTCCGCCTGCACTTCGTCCTTCTGGTGGCGCTCCAGCGCCACCACGACGTCCGGCTTGAGCCGGAACTCCCCCAGCGCGGCCAGCGTCGAGCGCGCATCGTGCCCTCCGTAGGGCGGATCCGCCAGTACGAGATCCGCGGCCGCGAGCGCCTCCTCGAGCCGGCGCAGCCCCTGCGGCAGGGAGAGCGGCCAGACCCGGGCCTCGTCGCGGATGCCGAGGGCGGCCAGATTGCGGGCGATCGCGTCGAGCGCGGGCCGGCCGGAGTCCACGAAATCCACGAACTCGGCACCGCGCGAGAGCGCCTCGATACCCTGGGCGCCGCTGCCCGCGAAGAGGTCCACGACGCGCCAGCCCGTCATGTCGCCGAACGACATGAAGAGGGCCTCGCGCACCCGGTCCGACGTGGGACGCGTCTTGAGACCCCGGGGCGCCTCGAGGCGCCGCCCACCGAACTGCCCGG
>JADLGX010000236.1 GCA_020849095.1 Candidatus Eiseniibacteriota bacterium | reverse complement strand
GGCGTGTCGCGCTGCGGGTCGAGCGAGAACAGCACGAACCGCATGCCCTCGCGATCGGCCGCCGGCAGTGCGGCGTCGAGCGCCTTCAGGTCCGCCGCGATGCGCGGGCACACGCTCTTGCACTGCGTGTACACCATGCTCGCCACGAACGGCCGGCCGCGAAAATCCGCCAGCCGGCGCTCGTCCCCGTTCTGGTCCGTGAGCGGAAACTCCATCTCGAAGAGCGAGGCTCCCGATGCGGGCCCGCCGTCCGACAGCGGCGCCGCCGCCAGTTCGTCCGCTCCCGCGTGCTTCGCCGCCGGCTTGCCGCAGCCCGCGGTCGCCAGCGCCAGCACAGCCAGCGCCAGCCTCATCACCTGTCGCGTCTTCATCTGCTGCTCCTTGCTTTCACGGGCCGGTCGCGCGCGGCGCGAAAGCCCAGGTTTGCGGTGGTGTAGCGCGCCTGCAGGCTCGAGCGGAACGCATAGCGCATGAACGCCGCGTAGTCGCCGAAGTCGCCCGCGTTGCTCGCGCCCGCGCCGCAGTACAGCCCGCGCTCGAGCGACGCGTCGCCACGCGACTCGCCCGACACCAGCGCGGAGTTGAAGTCGAGTGTCCACTCCCACACGAGCCCGTGCAGGTCGTCCACGCCCCATGCGTTGCGGAACGTGCTGCCCACCGCGGGCAGCACCGCGGGCGTCGGGTGCGAGTAGTAGCGCCGGATCCGGTCCAGGAACTTCGGGTCGCGCGTGGCGTCGCGCCGCTTCTCGTCGGCCGCGGCGACCAGTTCCCACTCGGCCACGCTCGGCAGGCGCTTGCCCTGCGCCCTGCAGTACGCGCGCGCAGCGAACCACGACACGTTCACCACCGGACTGTTCGCCGGCGAGGCCGGGCCCGGCTCCAGGTCGCCCTTCCAGCCGCGCAGGTACGACTCGTCGGCGTACAGCCGCGACACGCGCGAGCGCCGCCACTCGGGATGCTCGCGCACGAACGCCAGGTACTCGGCGTTGGTCACCGCATGCCGGTCCAGTTCGAACGGCGCCACCTTCACGGGAACGACGCGGCGCAGGATGGTGTCGCGACGGGTGCCGGCAATCGGCTGGCGATAGAGCGGGCGGTACTCCCCGCCCGCGACCACCACCATGCTCTCGCCCGCCGCGACGACGGATGCGGACGCGAACGCGGACGGCAGCGTTGCGGCCGCGAGAGCCGAAAAGACCACGGCGAGGGCCGTCACGTGCGCCCTCGCCCCGATGGTCTTCATGACGGATCTCCTCGTCAGGTCACTTGCCCGCGGGCTTCTTCGCCCGCACGGCCGCCACCTCGGAGGGCAGCACTTCGTGTCCCGCGTTGCCCCACGAGCTGTACACGTAGGTCAGCACGTTCGCGATGTCTTCGTCGTTCAGGTTCAGCGCGGGCATCTGGCTGTTGTATTCCTTGCCGTTGACCGCGATCTTGCCGCTCAGTCCGCTGATCGCGATGCTGATCGTGCGCGCCTTGTCGGCGTTGAGGTAGTCGGACTTGGCCAGAGGCGGGAACGCGCCCGGGATGCCCGCGCCGGTGCCCTGGTGGCAGGCCGCACAGATGTTGTTGAACACGCGCTGGCCGCGCTCGATGCGCTCGCCCTTGTTGGCCGCCGGCACCTGGCGCGGCGCGTCACCCACCGACTGAATGGCGCTGCCCTCGGGCTGGTAGACCTCGTCGGTGATCTTGCCCGAATAGACGACCTTGTTCGGCTCGCCATCCACCTTGAGCATGCCCAGCGAGCCCTTGTTGAACGTGCGGAAGATGGAGTGGTCCACCAGGATGAACGTGCCCGGCGCCTCGACCTTGAACTCCACCACGCTCGAACCGCCGGCGGGCACCATCGTGGTCTGCACGTTCGTGTTGATGAGGTCGCCGCCCTCGACATTGACCTTGTCGAACACCTCGCCGATCACGTGGAACGACGAGACCAGGTTGGGACCGCCGTTGCCGATGTAGAGCCGCACGGTCTCGCCCACGTTGGCCTTGAGCGCGTTGTCGCCCGTGAGCGCGCCCACCGAACCGTTGAACACCACGTACTCGGGTTCCTCGCGCACGGCCTTGGCCATGTCGAACGGCTGCAGCCCCGCCTCGCCGTTGGCGCCGGCGGTGTAGAAGTCGCCCTGCATCACGTAGTACTCACGGTCCACCTTGGGCAGCCCCTCCTTGGGTTCGACCAGGATGAGCCCGTACATGCCGTTGCCGATGTGCATGCCCACGGGCGCCGTGGCGCAGTGGTACACGTACAGCCCCTTGTTGAGCGCCTTGAACGAGAACACCGACGAGTGCCCGGGCGCCGTCATGCTCGACGCCGCGCCGCCGCCCGGCCCGGTGACGGCGTGCAGGTCGATGTTGTGGGGCATCGTGTTGGACGGGTGGTTCTCGAGGTGGAACTCCACCTCGTCGCCCTCACGCACGCGGATGAACTTGCCCGGCACCGAGCCGCCGAAGGTCCAGAACGTGTAGTCCACGCCGTCGGCCAGGCGCTTGACCACTTCGAGCACCTCGAGTTTCACGATCACCTTGGTGGCGTGGTTGCGCGCGAGCGCCGGCGGCACCGCGGGCGCATCGGTGAGCACCGCGTCTTCGGTGCCCTTGACCTTCTCGTTCATGGCCGTCAGCGCGCTGACGAACCCGGGCGCGTTGCCCTTGGAGCAGCCGGTGACCAGGAACAGCGCCCACGCGAGCAGCGCGGTGGCGGCGAAGATGAGGGATGCGCGAAGCGGGGCGTTTCTATGGGCATTCATGAAGGACTCCCGGGTGGCGGTCGGAGGTGGAGTACGACGCGCTCACGCTAGGGGGAGAATCGAGCCCCGGGTTATGACGGCCGTCATACCGGGACGAGTTTGACCGCGGCGGCTCAGCGAGTGCGCTCGAGCCGGCGGGATCCGGGGTCGAAGGTCAGGATCTCCCCCCGCCCGGCCTTCACCTCTACCCGCTCCCGCCACTCCAGCACAAGCCCCACCTTTTTCGGGTCCGCCACCGGAGCGAAGCGCACCTGGACGTCGTGCGAACCGGGAGTCAGCCCGATGTCTCGCGAGACGTACAGCGGGCGGTCGCCGCGAGCCCCGAGCGGGTGAATCTCCTCGTTCACGACCGCCACGTCGTCCACCCACACCCCCAGCCGGTAGTGCAGGTAGACGGTCGTGCACTCCTCGGTATGGCGCATGTGCCGCGGCAAGCGGGCGATCTCCTGCGCGCTCAGCGGGCGACAGTTCTCGTACGACTGCCCCGGCAGCCGCCACGCCAGGCGCAACGCGCCACCGGCCGGCGCCGCTCCCGCCTGGAGCTGCGACAGCACCGTGATTCCGCCCAGCAGGACGGCGCTCACCACGGCGGCGACCAGGGTGCGCCGCATGCCGAGGGTTTTCCCGGCGACATGCGCTCCGGCGGGTCTCACCCCCGCGTCTCGCGCGAAGCGTTCGAACGCCAGCACCGCTTCGTCGAGTTCGGCGCCGGTCGCGGTGAGCAGGAAGACGCGTGTGGGATCGAGCGGCTGCTTCAGGTGGGGTTCACGGCCATGCAGCAGGCGGTCCTCCGCCAGTTCGGATCCCTCCCGCGCCAGGCAGCGTGCCGGCGGGCAGGCCAGTACGCACACACCGCGAGCATGCGCGAGCAGCGCCCCCACCGTGCGGGCGTGAAGCGTACCCGCGCAGTCCACGTGCACCGGCCGCACGTCGTGCCCGCGCGCTCGCAAGCGTGCGACCAGCGGGGCGGCCAGTTCGCTGCTCGCGCAGGATGCCAGCACGAACCCCTCCGGCGCCGGTGGAAACCCGCGCAGCGCGTACATCTGTGCATGCCCGGCGCGTGAGGGTGGCCCGATGGCGAACGAGTCGCACGAAGCCGCGCACACGCCGCAACTCACGCAGCGCGCCGGATCCACGAACGCCTTGCGGTCGGGCCCGCGCCCGGTCGTGTCCGCCACCATGGCGATCGCCTCGAAGGGACAATCGGTGACGCACTGCTCGCAGGCCGAGCAAGCCAGCGGGTTCACGACCGACTTCTCGGGCTGCTGACCGCGGCGCGGCCGCCAGAACGACGGGATGAGAATGGCGGCGAGCGACATCAGTGTCGGCACCGCCCACGCGACCAGTGGCACGCTGCCGGCCGAGATCGGCACCCACAAGGTGTAGAAGAGGTCGTAAGTGGCCCGGTCTCCGAGCTGCATGGCATCGGCGGCGGGATCGAGTCGGGCGGGAAGGAGCATCGAGACCGCCGCTCCCGTCAGCGCCATCCCCCAGCGCAGCGCCGGCCCCGGAATCCACTTGCCGCGCGCCAGTCGCAGCGTGTGAATCCAGATCCCTCCCGCCATGACGAGAGGGATGGACATGTGCAGGAACAGGTTGAGGAAGAAGAACGAGGCCGGTGTGCTCGTGGCCCCGTCGAAAATGCGGCTGATGGGCGCGGCCATGATGTGCAGCTCGTCGAACAACCGGGCACCCACCGCCCCCAGCACGCGGCCGTGCGCGTCCCAGACCAGTACGTAGCCCGTCCACCCGCACACGAACAGCATGCCGAGCAGCGCCAGGCCCGACACCCACGCCAGTACTCGCGCGCCCCAGGTTCGCCCCTCGAGCATCATGCGAAGGGCATGCAGGGCCACGAACAACACCGTGAGGTCGGAGGCGTACCGGTGAAAGGCGCGCAGCCAGCGCCCGCCCCAGACCTGCGACTGCAGACGGACCATCGACTCGTACGGCGCGCCGACGCGATAGAAGAGCAGGAGGTACACGCCGGTCGCGATCACGATAAGCAGGAGCCAGACCAGAACCGGTCCGGTGTGGTAGAGCGGATTCGCGGCGGATCCGTAGACTCGGTCGCACAGCCGGTCGAGGGGCGTATAGACGGCGCGCAGCAGACCGGCTGCAGCAGGCGTTCGTGAGCGATCCGGCGATCCGGCGCGCTCGAGCGCGTGCGACGGCGGAATGGAGCCGGGCGTGGTGCTCACACCGGCCTGCGGCAGCGGCGCACGGCTTCGACGATCCACTCGGCGGGGGGATTGTTGAACGTGTAGGCGATGCGCCCCGCGCGATCGAGCACCATCACGATCGGCGCGTGGTTCACGTCGCCCGACTGCAGGTCACGAGTGCGCGCGACTCCGAGCGTATCGAGGAGCCGGCAGACGTCGTCGGGAGCGCCGGACAACAGCCGCGCGCCATCCGGCACCTCGAACGTGGTGGCCAGCCCGGGAAGCGCCGCGGGCGTGTCGCGCCAGGGATCCAGCGTCACCAGCGCCATGCGCGTGCCGTCCTGCCCCAGCGACACGCGCGCCTTCTTCAGCGTGCGGACCAGGATGGGACAGACGGTCTGGCAGTGCGCGAACACGAAGCTCATGACGATCGGCTCGCCCGGCAGGTCGGCCTGCGTGAACGCCGAGCCCCGCTGGTCCACGAGCGCGAAGGCAGGAACTTCGCGACTCGTGCGCGGGTACCCCTCGGGCAACGGCTCACGCGCCGCCGGCTCGAACGAAAAACTCTCGACGCGGCCGGCCGTGCGCAGGCGCTGCCCCGCCAGCCCCACCTCGGCGGCGAACGTGAGCACGAGCAACGTCGCGATCAGACGTGGAAGCGGCGTTCGCGCCACGTACGGCAGCGCCGAGCGCAGGTCATCGCGGAACACGGCCCACAGGCATGCCAGCATGAGCAGCGGCGCGAGCGTGAGCATCATCCAGCCGTGCAGCGCCGGCATGCCGCCGGGGCGCGAGCCGAAGCACGCGGCCTGCGCCACCGCGAGCCACGAGTCCACGCCCGGCGGAACGGGGACGAACGCGAACCCCCACCACAGGATCACCGCCACCACCCACGCGAGCAGCAGCGTCGCCCCCATGCGGGGCGACGCGCTGCCGGTGAAGTTCGCGCTCATGGGCCTAGCCCACCTTCCAGAGGAACGACAGCATCTTCCAGTTGGTGAAGTAGTAGAGGATGAAGCACAGGAAGAAGATGGCGACGAGGACCACCGTTCCCTTGACGCCCTCACGATGGACGCGCTCGGCGTGCTCGCCGGTGTGCACCTGCGCGGGCAGCTTGAGCACGCCCTGGGGAATGCCCGACGCGCCCGTGGCCAGCGCTTCGGCCGTGACGGGTTTGCCGAAGAACACGGTGACGACCGCGATGGCGATGAACATCAGGGCTCCGGTGGCGGCCAGCAGCCCGCCCACGCCGAAGAGCACCTGCACCAGCTCGCCGGCCGGCGGGAGCTCCACCGCGAACGGGGCGCCCGCGAACGACGAGTCCCAGTGCCGCCTCGGCATGCCGAGGATGCCCATGAAGATCATGCCGATCGCCATGGCCACGATGCCGCCGCCGAACACGTACGGCTGCAGCCGGGCCATGCCCCAGAACGCGACCCGCTTCTGGAAGATGAGCGGCAGCACGTAGTAGCTGACCGCCATGAAGGCGAGCGTCGTTCCGCCCACCACCGTGGTGTGGAAGTGTCCCGGAATGCGAAGCGTGTTGTGGGCCATGATGTTGATCTGCTCGGTGCCCAGCGTGACTCCCGTGATGCCGCCCATGAACCCGAAGATCACGAGCGAGAGCCACATGCCGGAAAAGCCGGGATCGCTCCATGGCGCCTTGCGCAGCCACTCGAACAACCCGCCGGTGTAGCCTCGCAGCCGCTGCCCGGTCTCGATTCCGGCCGGCACGGTGAACCCGTGCACCATGCTGGCGAGCACGGCCAGGTACATCGCGTAGCTCGTGTTCCAGATCTTCCACGCCGAGCCCATGCCCGGGTCCACCAGCAGGTGGTGCGCGGACGCCATCGAGATGAACAGCACGTACAGGACGAAGGCCATGCGGCTGACCTTCTCGTTCAGCACGACGCCGCCCACCGTGAGCCCGCCGAGCAGGTACCAGACCGACACCATCGCCGCGACGTTGATCTGCTGCGACGAATGTCCCAGCCCCCACCACACCATCCGGTACACCTGGGGGTCGATGTTTCCGATGTCCAAGGACCACAGCCACGTGGGGATGTAGACCGCGGCGCCATGCAGGAGTGTGATGACCGCGATGATCGCCGCCGTCGTGGCGCCGAAGGTGACGAGCGGGACCGAGCCGGTATAGGTCTTCTCGCGCTTGGCCACGACGAGAGAGGCGAAGAACAGGCCCACCGCGATCAGCGCGCCCACCGCGAAGAGGATCACGCCGAGGTAGTAGTTGGGATCGGCGCGAAGCGGCGGATACGACGTGAACAGCACGTCCGCCCGGCCGGTGAAGACCATGGCGTCCACCATGATCGCCCCCACCACCATGAGAGCGAACGCTCCCCACGCCAGTTTGGGCGCCGGCTGCCGGCAGCCCAACACGACGGGGCCCGCGAAGTAGAGCACGGCCATCTCGAAGAAGATGACCCAGAAGATCAGCATGTTGAGGCCGTGCGCGGTGAGGTAGCGGTAGTACTGGTCCGCCGGCAGCAGGTGAATGGCCTGCCAGCGCGTGAGCACCAGCCCGATCGCGGCGAGGGCGCCGACGAGCATGGCGACCACCGCCACCACGGCATTGGCCTGGATCAAGAGTTCCGAATCGCGGTTCACCTTCAGGCCCGTCACCGGACAGAGGCGGAACCGCTGGGCGAGGCTTTCGACAGTCACGCTCATGTTCCTCCCTTTCATTCGACGACGAGGACCTTGCCCACCATCAGGTGATGGCCGATTCCGCAGAATTCGTTGCAGATGATTCGAAAGTCGCCGGCCCGATTGGGCACGACGCGAAGGCCGTAGTCGTAGCCGGGAAGCACCTGGAAGTTGAGGTTCACCGGGTACAGGCTGAACCCGTGATTCACGTCCGACGCGCTCAGGTGAAGCGTGTACTGCACACCCTTCTTGAGCTTGAGCGCCGGGTACCACTGCCACTGGCGGCCGACCAGGTACACGTCCGCTCCCGGCGGCGGCTCCACGATCGGGATGCCGGACTCCTCGCCGATCTTGTACTCGTTCACGAAGCGCTCGACGCGCGCCTCATACGCTTCGGGAGTGACGCGGTAGCGGATGCCCGAAGGGTTCTGCCCGCCCTTGAAATGCCAGAACGGCATCATGGCGAACAACACCAGGCACCAGGCGAAGGCGATGGCGATCCAGGTCTTCTCCTGGCGGCCGGTCGGAGCCCACCAGATGCCCTGCGGGGCGACGACGGCCGAGTGAAACTCGTGCGTGGACATGATTCCTCCCGGTCAGGGCAGCGGCGCCGGTCGCAGCGAGAGGATCTCGACCAGGCCCCAGAGCGTGTAGAACACGAGCATCACGACGATCCCTGCAACGAGCAGGAGAAACGGCCGGTCCAGCAGCTTCTGCCCGAGCGGAACGCGATCCTCTCCGCCCGGCGCCGGCTTGTTCGATCCCATGGCGACCTCCCCCGTGGAGTTCCACGCAGCGCGCGGCCGCGCTGCGGTTCTCCGGCAAGGTGCCAGCGCGGGCGGCGGGCGCGGTATGACGGCGGTCATACCGCGCGAAGATTGCGCGGGCGCCGGACGGCGCAAGGGGCGCCGCGGTCACCCGCAACGCCCCTCGACCTGCGCGAGCTGCTCGATCAGCGATCGGCCGTCCTCGCCGACATCGGCTGCGGGCCGCTCGGCACGTCCGCCGTCGGGTCGCACTGATCGCAGCCGCGCCGTGCTGTCGGGCGAGAGATGGCGCACAGGGATGCCCGTGCCACCCGGATCGGTTGACGGCCCCACCCAGATGAAGAGTCCCAAGCACTGCGGGCATTGCAGTCGCGAGCCTCGAATCGGGCCACACTCAAGGGAGAATCCCGAATACGCGCACTGGAGCGCACGCGCGCCGAGACTGCAGGCACGGACGGCTGATTCCATCAGTTGTGCTCTGAAAATTGGTGAGAGAGCCGGGCTGCCGCCTTCTGGTGGTCGCCCGGCTCTTGTTTTTCAGGCGGCGTACTTGAGCGTGTGCCGGGTTCCGCGGGGCATCTCGCGCGTGGTGACCTTTCCCCAGTAGTACTCCTCCCAGCGCTGCGGCTGGTCCACCCGGGAAGGGAACACGCGCTTCT
>JADLGX010000235.1 GCA_020849095.1 Candidatus Eiseniibacteriota bacterium | reverse complement strand
GTCCAGCCGGCGGCAGATCTCGGCCACGGTGGCGGCGTTCTCGTCGGTCAGCTCGAATGCGGCCTGCGCCGCGCGGGCGCGCGCCGTGAACAGCAGCACGGACTCGAACGCTCCGGCCTCCGCGGCCGTTCGGGCGCCCGTGCCGGGCACGGCCAGCGTGGGGACGGGAAACGTCGTCTCGCCATCGGCATCCAGCGGCTCGCGCGACGTCACGATCACCTTCAGCTCGCGGCAGGACGCCAGCAGAGCGGCCGCCAGCTCCGCGCACGCGCGCGGCAGCGCTTCGGCGTTGTCGAACAGCAGCAGCACGCGCGCGGCGCCGAGCGCCTGGCTGACGCACTGCGTCAGCGTGCGGCCCGTCTCCTCGCGCACACCGAGCACGCCGGCCAGCGCTTCGACGAGGCGCTCGCTCTCGGTGAGCGGCGCCACGTCCACGAACCACACGCCGTCCGGGAACTCGGCGAGGCGCGATTCGGCCATGCGCAGCGCGAGCCGAGTCTTGCCCGAGCCGCCCATGCCGAGCAGCGTGAGCAGCCGCGTGCCGTCGAGCGCGGCGCTGCACGCGGCCAGCGCCGCCTCGCGCCCGATGAAGCTGGTCGCGGGGGCGGGCAGGTTGTGCGGCACCGCGACGGCGCCCTCGCGCAGGGCGGAGCCGCGCCGGATCCCGAGCGCCTCCTCGAGCTCGATGCGCACGTCGCGCATGTCGCCGGGCCGGCCGTCGGCGGACTTGGACAGGCAACGCTCGACGAGCAAGCGAATGCGCGCGGGAGTCCGCTCCGGCAGCGCGGACAGGTTGACGGCGCCATGCACCGTGTCGCGCATCACCTGGATGGCATCGTCGCCGGGAAACGCGCGCCGGCCGCTCAGGCATTCGAAGAGCACCACGCCGAGCGCGAAGATGTCCGTTCGCCCATCCACGGGGTCGGCCAGCACCTGCTCCGGGCTCATGTAGCCGGGCGTGCCGACGGTCATGCCGGTCATCGACAGCGTGCCGGCCGGCTGCGGCGCGAACACCGTGGCCGCTTCCTCGCCGGCGGCGCCGGAGGGGAACGCGAGGATGGTGGGCGCCGCATCGTCGAACACCGGCGGCGCGGCCATCACCGTCTCGCCCTCTTCCATGGAGCGGGAGGGGGGCGCCGGCGCGCCGCCCTGCGCCATCAGGTGCTGAGCCGCCTCGAGTCCGGCGATGCGCTGGGCGAGGCCGAAGTCGAGCACCTTGACCAGTCCGCGCGGGCCGATCATGACGTTGCCCGGCTTGATGTCGCGGTGAATGACGCCGCGCTCGTGCGCCACCTCGAGCGCCTCGGCCACCTGCGCGCAGATCTGCAGCGACTCCTCGACGCCGAGTGCGCCCTGCTTGATGCGCTGGCCCAGCGTGACGCCGTCCACCTTTTCCAGCACCAGCACCAGAGTGCCGTCCGCGTCCTCCTCGAACCCGTGCACCGTGGCGAGGTTCGGGTGGTTGAGCGACGCGAGCGTCAGCGCCTCGCGGCGGAATCGCGCGATGGAGTCGGGGTCGCGCTGGGTGCGCGCCGGAAGCACCTTGAGCGCCACCTCGCGGTCGAGCCGCGGGTCGAGGGCCAGGTACACCTCGCCCATGCCGCCCGCGCCGAGAGGGCCGACGATCTGGTAGGGACCGAGGGATTGGCCGGGGGCGAGTGGCATGCGCGGGAATCTAGCGCATGTGAGCGAACGCGTCCCGGCACGCCGCCCGATGCGAGCGGTGTCGCGGCACATTTGGCATACCGCTCGGCCCGCCCGCTCGGCTACAGTCGCTCCCCATGCCGGGTTCCTTCGGCCCGACCCCACCTCTCTCCGCGTGCTCTCGCGAACAAGGACTCATGGAACTCCTCCTGACCGCCGTCGTCGAAGGACAACGCCGCAGCTGGCCCGCCGTGGGCGACCTGCTGCGCATCGGCCGCTCCTCGCGCTGCGAGGTGCAGCTCGCCGACGCCACCGTCTCCAAGGAGCACGCCGAACTGGTGCGTGACGGAGTCGGCTGGAAGGTGCGCGACCTGGGCAGCCGCAACGGCACTCGCATCAACGGAGTCGAGGTGCGCGACAGCGCTCCCGTGCGCGAAGGGGACACCATCCAGTTCGGCCAGGTCGAAGTGCGCTTCGGCCGCGAGGCTCAGACCGCCGTCGACCGCACGCGCTTCAGCGAGTCGAGCGGCCTGGGATCGGCCGTGCGCCAGGGCGCGCGCGACATCATCAACCGCGCCGCCGCCAAGGGCACCGAAGGCGCGCGGCTGGTCGGGCTGCTGGCCGAAGCCGGGCAGATGCTCGTGCTGCCGCGTCCCATCGCCGAGACCTGCCAGGAAGTGCTGCGCGTGGTCGAGCGCGCCGTTCCCGCGCGCCGGCTGGTGATCCTGCTGCGCGAGGCGCCGGGCATGCCGCCCGTGCAGATCGCCGTGCGTCACCTGGGCGTGCCCACGCGCGAGCCGCTCGCGTTGTCGCAGACCATTCTCGCGGCCGTGCTCGACGACTGCCAGTCCATCGTCACGCGCGACGCCGCCGAGGACCCGCGTTTCGCGGCGCAGGAGAGCGTGATGTCTCAGTCCATCCGCTCCGCCATGGCCGTGCCGCTGTTCGACAACGAAAAGGTGCTGGGCGCGCTGTACGCCGACACCACCGACCTGCGCATCGAGTACGGCGAGGAGCACCTCGAGGTGTTCACCGTGCTGGCCAACATGGCGGCGGTGAAGATCAGCAACGCACGGCTCCTCGAGTCCGAGGCCACGCGCCAGCGCATGCAGCAGGAGCTGGCCACCGCCACGCGCATCCAGCGTTCGCTGCTGCCGCCGCCGCCGACGATCGAGGGCTTCACGTGCGCGGCGCGCATTGAGACCTGCTACGAGGTGGGCGGCGACCTGTACGACTTCCACCGTCGCGACGACGGCCGGATGATGCTCGTGGTGGGAGACGTCTCGGGCAAGGGAATGGGCGCGGCGCTGCTCATGTCGTCCACGCTCGCCTCGGCCCGCGTGCTCTACAACACCTGCCACGATCCGGCGGACCTGATCACGCGGCTCAACGACGTGCTGCACCGCTCCACCGAGCCGGGCCGGTTCGTCACTCTGTTCGTCGGCTGCCTCGACACGGCCTCCGGCGAGATCCACTACTGCAACGCCGGGCACAACGCGCCGCTCATCATGGGACCCAACGGCACGCGCCAGCTGGATGCCACCGGCGTGCCCGTGGCGATGCTCGAGAGCTTCCCGTTCACGGCGGCGACCGCCACGCTGGGTCCGGGCGAGACGCTCGCGCTCTACAGCGACGGCATTCCCGAGGCCATGTGCGAGGAGGAGTTCTTCGGCGACGAGCGCATGGAGTCCGCGCTCAAGGCCGCCGCGAACGCCGCGGATCTCGACTCGGGCGCGCGCGAGGTGATCACGGTGGTGGACACGTTCGCCGCCGGAACGCCGCGCGCGGACGACATCACGCTGGTGATGGTGCGCCGGGCCTGACCGTTTCGTCGCGGCGCGTGCGCGCGCCGCGAATCAGCTGCGCAGTCCCACTCGCTTCAGGAACGGCAGCCAGCGCGGGTCGGTGTGCAGCGGCGCGAGCTGCGGGCACAACGTGCCAATGGACAGCCCGGCGTCGCGTAGCTCGTACGAGCGCTCCAGCCAGCGGAACGCCTCGTCATGCTCTCCGCGGACCGCGTACACCATGGCGATCTGGAAGCCCCAGTGCTCGCCCAGCCCGAGCAGCTCCTGCAGCGAGCGGTCCGATGCCGCCGCGTCGCCCTGCAGATGCTGGAGCGAGCACTCGAACCAGAGCTGGTAACCCCGGCGCGCTTCCTTGCTCCCCGCGGCCGCGGCTTCGGTGGTCCTGCCCTGGTAGAGCAGCGTCCAGGCCAGCTGCGCCCAGCCGCTCGAGATCTCCGGACTCAGCTCCAGCGCCCGGCGCACCACGGGTTCGGCGTCGGCGTCGCGCCGCGCCCACGCCAGCATGCGTCCGCGGTTGAGAACGTTGTTCGCCGACAGCGGGTCGAGCGCGAGCGCCTGCTCGCTCATCGCGAGGGCCGCCTCGGTGTCGCCCATGACGGCCTCGAAGTGGGCGAGCATCATGAGGATCCGGCCATTGCCGGGGGCGAGGGCGTGCGCCTTGCGCATGGCGTCGTGCGCCTCGTTCCAGCGGAACTCGATCGGCCCGAGCGCCATGGCCATGGTCTCCCAGGCCTGCGCGAGATTCGGATCGAGCGCCACGGCGCGATCGACCGCTTCGCGCCCCTCACGATGCACCTCGGGCTTGCCCGCCTGTTCGCCGCGCCAGTACTGCGTCACACGGCAGTAGGCGAGTCCGGCCCAGGCGCGCGCGTCGCCGGGCACCTTGGCGATCGCCTCGCGGTAGAGCTCCACCGCCTTCGTGATCGACTCCTCGCTCTGCTGTTGCGCGAAGTGGTGGGCGTGCAGCAGCAGCTCGAACGTCTCGGCGTTCTGCGGCGCGGGTGCGGCGGGCTGCGTGCCGAGCAGCGTGACGTTCATGGCCAGCGACACGCAGTTCGCGATCTCGTCCTGCACGGCGAAGATGTCGTCGAGCACGCGATCGAACGTCTCGCTCCACAGGTGAAAGCCGTCGGACACCTTCACGAGCTTCACGTTGATGCGCACGCGGTTGCCGGCCTTGCGCACGCTGCCCTCGAGCAGCGTGGCCACGCCCAGCTTCTGGCCGATCTCGCGCAGGTCCTCCTGCCGGCCCTTGAACGCGAAGCTCGACGTGCGTCCCACCACGCGCAGCCCCGGGTTGCGGGCGAGCACGTTGAGCAGTTCCTCGGCGAGTCCGTCGGAGAAGAACTCGTTCTCCGGGTCGGCGCTCATGTTGGCGAACGGCAGCACAGCCAGCGACGGCGCCACGGCCGCCGCGCCGGCGCCCGCGATTCCCGAGCCGGAGCCCGTGCGCGACTCCAGTTCGCGGCGCGCGGCGGAAAGTTCGGCGCGCAGTTCGGCGGCGCTCGAAAACCGGCGCGCGGCGTCCTTCTCGAGGCAGCGGCCCACGATGCGGTCGAGCGTGGGGGAGAGCTCCGCGCGGACCGACTGAACGGCGGCGGGAAGGTCGCGCAGGATGGACGTGGTCACGTCGGCGCTGGTGCGGCCCGAGAACGGCCGCCGCCCGGTGAGCATTTCGTAGAAGACGATGCCGAACGCGAAGAGGTCGGTGCGCGCGTCCACCTTGTCGCCGCGGATCTGCTCCGGCGCCATATAGGGAGTGGTGCCCACGATCTGCCCGTCGGCCGACAGCGGCGCCTGCACGGTGAGCGCCTGCGACGGCAGGTCGCCCTCGGAGGGCGCTTCGGTGTCGGCGAGCTTGGCGAGCCCGAAGTCGAGCACCTTCACGCGCCCGTCGCGCGAGATCATGATGTTCGCGGGCTTGAGGTCCCGATGCACGACTCCGCGCTCGTGCGCGGCGACGAGCGCATCGGCCAGGGCGAGCGCCCATTTGAGGGCCGCGAGCGGCTCGAGCGGGCTTTCGGCGATGTGCTGGGCCAGGCTTTCGCCCTCGACCAGCTCCATGGTCAGGAAGCGCACGCCGTCCGCTTCCTCGATGGAGTGCAGCGTCACGATGTTCGGGTGGTTGAGCACCGCCACCGTGCGCGCCTCGCGCTCGAAGCGCGCCAGCCGTTCGGGATCGGCGGCCACCGATTCGGGCAGCACCTTGAGCGCCACGTCGCG
>JADLGX010000234.1 GCA_020849095.1 Candidatus Eiseniibacteriota bacterium | reverse complement strand
GCGCCCCTCCTCGCCGCGCTTGCACGGCCCTTCCGGCCCGGATAGTCTCCGCCGTCCGCAAATCAAGCACCACGCGCCCATGTTGAAGGAGGCTGAATGAGCCTGCGCCGTAGCCTTTTCGCCGCGCTTTCCGCGGCTTCGTTGCTTTCCGTCGCCGCGACGGCCGCCGTCGCCGGGCCCTGGTCCCTGGCGCCGGGCGAGTACTACACCGAACTCCGGGGCGGCTTTCATTCCGCCAGCTCCTACTACAACGACGACGGCGACCGCGTGCTCACCAACACGCTGTCCGAGTCGCGCTCGCTGCGCTCGTACACCGAACTGGGCTGGAAGAAGAGCCTGAGCGTGCAGATGACGCTGCCTGCCGTGAGCCGCACGTTCCGCAACTCGAACACGGGCGCCACGCAGAGCAACGCCGGTCTCGGCGACTTCGGGTTCGGCCTGCGCTGGGCGCTGCAGAACGGCGCCTCCGCCACCGCGGTGCAGTTCGCGTGGCAGGCTCCGGCCGGCTACAACCGCGAAATCACGCCCGCGTTGGGCGACGGCAACCAGAAGCTTTCGGCCGCGCTCGCGATCGGCCGCCCCGCCGGCAAGAACGCGTTCTGGCAGGCGTCCGCCGGCTACCTGTACGACTTCCGCTCCGCCGGCGCCCGCAGCAAGGACCTGGCGGCGGACGGTGACGCCGCGATCGACTGGGCCGACCACTTCACCGCCGACGCGACCGTGGGCGTGTGGATGGGCAACCTGCTCGTCGCCGGCCAGTGGCTGGGCGAGTTTCCCTCGCAGACGGGCCGCGCCACCGAGACCACGTGGATGCTGGCCGGGCCGCGCCTGACCTACCGCGTGGACGACCGTATCGACGCTTTCGCCGGCTCGTGGCACACGCCCACCGGCAAGAACGTCATGCACGTCGACGAGTTCTACGCCGGCGTGACGTGGAAGGCCACCAAGCTGAACCGCCTGCAGGGCTTCCTCGGGAGCGCCAAGCGCCCGTAGGTCCCGCCTTCCGGCGGAAGGAGCGCCCCGCGCCCCTTCCGCCGGAAACCCCTAAGGAGCCGGTATTCCCTCCCACCTCGCACGTCTGCTCCGCCACGCCGCGCGCCATCGCGCGGGCCTCCTGTGGGGCATGCTGTGCGTCGCCGCGGCCAACCTCGTGTCGCTCGCCCAGCCGCAGGTGCTGCGCTTCGCGGTGGACGACCTGTACGAGGGCGTCACCGCCGAAAAGCTGGGCCGCTACGCGATCATGCTGTTCGCCATCGCGGTCTTCGCCGGCGTGTTCAAGTACCTGATGCGCCAGTTCATCATCGCCATCTCGCGCCGGCTGGAGTACGAGCTGCGTGGCGAGCTGTTCGAGCACCTGCAGACGCTCGACGCGCCGTGGCTGCAGTCGCACCGCACCGGCGAGGTGATGTCCATCGCGACCAACGACCTGTCCGCGGTGCGCATGATGCTGGGGCCGGGCGTCATGTACACGGTCAACACGATCATCGTGAGCGTGGTGTCCATCGCCTTCATGGTGGCGATCAGCCCGCGTCTCACGTTCTATTCGCTGCTGCCGCTGCCGATCGTGTCGCTGTGCGTGTGGTGGTTCGGCGACCGCATCCACAAGCGCTTCGAGGGCGTGCAGGAGCGCTTCGCCCGGTTGTCGGCGCACGTGCAGGAGAACCTGGCCGGCATGCGCGTCGTGCGCGCGTTCACGAGCGAGAGGCGCCAGGCCGAGCGCTTCGCCGAACACAACAGCGACTATCTCCGGCAGAACCTCGACCTCATCCGCACGTCCGGCGTGTTCCAGCCGTCGCTCGCGTTCTTCTCCGGGCTCGGCGCGCTGCTCGTCGTGTGGGTGGGCGGCCGCGAGGCCGTGCACGGCCGCATCACGATCGGCCAGTTCGTGGCGTTCACCGTGTACCTGGGCATGCTCAACTGGCCCATGGTGGCGCTCGGCTGGGTGATCAACCTCTTCCAGCGCGGGCTCGCGTCGTACGCCCGCATCAACGCCATCCTCGACACCGCGCCCGGCATCTCGTCCGCGCCCGCCGCGAGCCGCCCGGCGGCCGCCCGGGGCGACATCGAGTTCTGCCACCTCACGTTCACCTACCCCGGCGCCGCCGAGCCCGCTCTGCACGATGTGTCGTTCCGCGTGCCCGCCGGCTCCACCGTCGCGCTGGTGGGACGCACGGGATCGGGCAAGAGCACCGTGCTGTCGCTGCTCCCCCGCGTGTTCGATCCGCCGCCCGGCACGGTGTTCCTCGACGGCGTGGACGTGCGCGAGCTCGACCTGCCGTGGCTGCGCTCGCAGTTGTCGCCCGCGCCGCAGGAGACGTTCCTGTTCTCGGCGACCGTGGCGGAGAACATCGCGTACGGCGTTCCCGGGCACGACGCCGAGGCGATCCGCGGGGCCGCCGCTCTCGCCAGCCTCGACGAAGACGTCCGCGGCTTCCCGGACGGCTACGAAACGCGCGTCGGCGAGCGCGGCATCACGCTGTCCGGCGGCCAGAAGCAGCGCGCCGCCATCGCGCGCGCGGTGCTGCGCGGCTCCCCCGTCCTGCTGTTGGACGACTGCCTCTCCGCCGTGGACACGCAGACCGAGGAGACGATCCTGCACGGGCTGCGCCGGGAGATGCGCCGCCGCACGGCGCTGCTGGTGTCGCACCGCGTCAGCTCGGTGCGCGACGCCGACGAGATCCTGGTGTTCGAGCGCGGCCGCATCGTGGAGCGCGGCCGGCACGACGAACTGCTCGCGCTGGACGGACGCTACGCGGCGCTGCATCGCGCGCAGCAGCTGGAAGAGGAGATCGAAGCCTCGTGAGCGAGCCCGAACACGAAGAAGATCTCGGCCGGGCCTACGACCACCAGCTGGTCCGCCGGCTCACCGCGTACCTGCGCCCCTACCGGTGGCAGGTGGCCTTCGCCGTGCTGGTCACGCTCGCCCAGGCCGCGGTGCAGCTCACGTTCCCGTGGCTCACCAAGGAGGCCATCGATCTCGGCATCCGCCACCGCGACCTGTACGCGCTCGACCGCATCGCGCTGCTGTACCTGGTGGCGCTGCTGGCGGCGTTCGCCCTGGGCTACCTGCAGTCGCAGATCATGCAGGGGGTGGCGCAGCGCGTGATGCGCGACCTGCGCACGTCGCTGTTCCGCAAGCTCCAGGAGCTGCCGGCGTCGTACTACGACCGCAATCCCATCGGCCGGCTCATGACGCGCGTCACCAACGACGTGGACGTGCTCAACGAGATGTTCACCTCGGGCGTGGACGCGCTGTTCGGCGACATCTTCATGCTGATCGGCATCGTGTTCGCCATGGCGCAGCTGAACGTCGAACTCCTCGCGGTCACCTTCTCGGTGCTGCCGCTCATCTTCGCGGTCACGATGACTTTTCGCGCCAAGGTGCGGCGCGTGTTCCGCGACGTGCGCTCCAAGCTGGCGCGGCTGAACTCGTTCCTCAACGAGAACCTGTCCGGCATGACCACGGTGCAGCTGCTGGGGCGCGAGGAGCGCAACGCCGCCCAGTTCCGCCAGATCAACGCCGAGCACCGCGACGCCAACCTGCTGGCCAACACGTATCACGCGGTGTTCTTTCCGCTGCTCGAAATCGTCAGCGCCATCGCGCTGTCGCTGATCGTCTGGTACGGCGGCCGCCAGGTGATGTGGACCGGGATCACGCTGGGCACGCTCGTGGCCTTCATCCAGTACACGCAGCGCTTCTTCCGCCCCATCTCGGACCTGTCCGAGAAGTACGGCATCCTGCAACAGGCCATGGCGTCTTCCGAGCGCATCTTCGCGCTGCTCGACACGCCCTCGGATCCGGCCTCGGCGGACTTCTCCCGTCCCGCCCCCGTGCGCCCCGCGCGCGGCGAGGGCGCCGCCGGCGCCGGACTGTCGGTCGAGTTCGAGAACGTGTGGTTCGCCTACGGCGGAGAGCACTGGGTGCTCAAGAACGTCTCCTTCCGCGTCGAGGCGGGCGAAAAGGTGGCGCTCGTGGGCGCGACCGGCTCGGGCAAGAGCACCATCGCCAGCCTGCTGCTGCGCTTCTACTCGCCGCAGCGCGGCACGATCCGAGTGGACGGACGGCCCCTGCAGGAGTGGGACGCCGAAGCGCTGCGCCAGCGCGTCGGGCTGGTGTTGCAGGACGTGTTCCTGTTCAGCGGCCCGATCGAGTCCAACCTGCGCATGGACGATCCCGCGCTCTCGCGCGAGACCGTGGTGCGCTCGGCTCACGAGGTGCACGCGCACGAGTTCATCGAGCGCCTGCCCGGGCAGTACGACGGCGAGCTGCGCGAGCGTGGCGCGTCGCTGTCCGCCGGCGAAAAGCAGCTGCTGTCGTTCGCCCGCACGCTGGCCCGCGACCCGGACCTGCTGATCCTGGACGAGGCCACCTCGAGCGTGGACACGCACACCGAACAACTGATCCAGGACGGTCTGCACCGGCTCATGCGCGACCGCACCAGCCTGGTGATCGCCCACCGGCTGTCCACCATCCAGGACGTGGACCGGATCGTGGTGCTCCACCACGGCGAGGTGCGCGAGACGGGCACGCATGCCGAGCTCATGGCGCTCGAAGGGCTCTACAGCCGGCTGTACCAGCTCCAGTATCTCGGGGGCCGGAGGGGCTCCGCGCGGGCCGAGGCAGAGGTCAGCAGCACTGACATCTGATTCACCGGGGAAAACACCGTCAAATTTGTTGACGCCTACTGATGGCTGTTCTACCTTTGTGAACCACACCTCCTCTCCCGTTCCCCTTCCCCGGAGGCCCTCGTGCAGATTGGTAAGAAGATTCGGGACCTTCGCCTGCGGCGCGGACTTACGGTCCAGCAGCTGGCGGAGGCTACGGGGCTGTCGAAGGGATTCATCAGCCAAGTCGAAAATAATCGGACATCGCCCTCCCTGGCGACGCTGCAGGACCTGGCGCGCTCACTCGAGACCTCGGTCGCCTATCTCGTCGTCGAGGAAGACCGGGTTCCCCACGTGGTCCGGGCCGCGGAGCGGCCACGGCTCCAGATCGGCGGGAACACCTCGTGCGTCGAGGTGCTGTCCGCCCAGCCCAAGCGCAACCTCGAACTGGTGATGGTCGAGCTGCCCGCCGGCGTGACCGCCGGCGACAAGCGGCACTACCACCACGGTGAAGAGGTGGTGCTCTGCGTGGAAGGCCGCGTCAGCCTCACCTGCGGCGACCACGTGATCGTGCTCGAGACTGGTGATTCGTGTCACTACGACGGCCGTGTCCCGCATGCCGCCGAGAACGCGGGCCTCGTTCCCGCCCGGGTGATCATCGCGATGACGCCGGCCGCTTTCGAGCCCATGTTCCGCGTGCAGGCTGGCGCGCCGCACACGATCGACTCCAATATCGCGGCGAGCACCGTGAGCTGAACCCCGACTCCATCACCGGCAACTGGGGACGGCGGCTCACTCGAGCCGCCGTTTCGCTTTTCTTCGGGAGCCTCATGCGCGCAGTGCGCGACGTCTTCACCGACTTTCTTGACGCGGCCCGGCACTTCTCGCGGCCGGCGCGCTTCTACCTGTTCGCGGAGTTCCTCATCTGGACCGCGCACGGCGTCTACTCCGTGCTCTTCAATCTCTACCTGGTCGAAGCGGGCTATCCCGAGAGCTTCGTGGGCCGCGCCATTTCGGTGAACGCCATCGGGCTCGCCGTGGCGGCGCTGCCGGCGGGCTTCCTCGCCGAGCGCTGGGGGCGGCGAAAGAGCCTCGTGCTGGGCGCCGTGCTCGAGGGCATCGGGCACGTGCTGCGCGCCAGCACCGCGCACGGCGCCACCATCCTCGCGACCGGGTTCATCGTGGGCGTGGGCCAGGCGTTCTTCCAGATCGCGGCCGCTCCGTTCCTGAGCGAGCACTCCACCCCCCGCGAGCGCACCCACCTGTTCAGCACGTTCTTCGCCGCGGCGCTCATCGCGGGCGTCATCGGCAGCGCGTTCGGCGGCGTGCTGCCGAAGGCCGTGCAGATGGTGTGGCCGCACACGACACTGTTCGTCGCCTACCGCATCACGCTGCTCGCGGCGGCGGCGCTCGCCATGTTCTCGCTGGTGCCGCTCTTCCGCATGGGCCGGCTCGACGAGAAGCCGCTGGACCACGAGGAGGCCAAGGTCACGCCGCAGCAGGCGCGCCACCTGTTCCCCATCGCGCTCAACGCGCTGCTCATCGGCATGGGCG
>JADLGX010000233.1 GCA_020849095.1 Candidatus Eiseniibacteriota bacterium | reverse complement strand
TCCTGGTCTTGCCGAGACATGCCTTGCAGGGCGATCGTATCCGCAATTGCGTCCCACAGCATTGTGCCCTCGGAACCGATGAAACGGCATTGACGAACTGCTCGTCGCTGGAGGAAGTCGAGATGCACGTCCACCAGTCGGCGCGGTTCGCGATACTCCAAGGTGATGTTGACCAGGTCCTCGACATCGATTTCGAGCTGCGAATACCTGCCCATCGAACACTGCACCCGATGCGGCATGCCGAATAGCCATACGAGGTAGTCGAGCTCGTGACTGAGCTCGAGGAGGGCGCCCCCCCCCAGTTCCGCTCGAGCCGAGACGCCCTTGCGGTAGTCCTGCTGCGGCCGCCACGAAGGCAAATACTGCCCCACCTCGGCCCTTACCGACAAGATGTCGCCGACATGACGAGCACCCAGCAGACGGCGAACTTCGAGCAGCGAAGCCTTGAAACGCAGATTGTACCCGACCATACAGGTCACACCGGTCTTGCAGGTCGCATCGAGGATGTGGGACGCGGCGGCAGCGTCACATGCGAGGGGCTTCTCGATCAGAAGATGGATGCCGTGCTCGGCCAGCTTGCAGGCGATTGCTTCATGGGTGCTGGCGGGGCTCGCAATGATCGCCGCATCCGGTGCAAAGCTGATGACGTCGCCCATGCTGGCGAGGATCAGGTTTGCATGCTCGATCGGCTCGATCGGACCGGGGCCCGAGAGCCGGAGTACCGCGATCTCGGCGTCGGGCATTCTTCGGCGCAGGTTGCGCAAGTGCCGGCGCCCGATGCTGCCGAGGCTGACGATCAGGAACCGGGTCGGACCTTCGCCCATGGTCGCGCTTGCCTTGATCCGCTGAGGAAATACCGGGGCAACTTCTGCATCAATGACTCCGCCGCATCTCGACAATCTTCCTGATCTCGGCAACGACAGCCTCGGTTGCGGTCGTCTCCCGGGATGGGGGTGGCGCTTGGCCCGGCAGCAGTGAAGCCGGCGGCTTGCCGGCCATGTCTTTCACCAGGTTTGCAAGCGCCTCGGGCGAATCAACCCCAACGGAAATGCCCATCTTCGCGTAGGGCGCATCCGCTGTGAAAACCGAGTTGTCGACCGAAAGAAGCGGTCGACCCGCCAACCAGGCTTCCAGTCCCACGGTCGACGCGGTTATCGCGACCAAATCCACTGCATGCAACAAGGGGTGCAGCGGTTCGGAAACCGGGCTGAGCTCCACGCGTTCGGCGGGAACGAACTCAATCTGCTCGCTCGGATGATAGCGCACGACCAGGCGCAGCCGGTCATCACCCCGGACGACGGCGCGCAAGGTGGCCTCGACCCGGCGCGGCAGAGATGGGTCCCCGACCTGTCCGGTGAAGGGGTGGCGGTCCGGTTCGACTGTCGACGCCCACAATAGGGTCAGCCTGCCGTCATTCCAGTTTCGAGCAAGGCGCAGGGCCTGGCCTGCTTCCGCGGTTTCACGGGCGTCGACTGTGTCGAGGGCTGGATTACCCGTCACGACGACCTCCTCGGGCTTGCGACCGTGGCCGATCATCATCGCGCGGACCGCCTCGTTCAGCACGGCGATACGCTGGGCGAACCCCGGTTGGCCTATCCACTTCACTTCCTGCAAAGCGAACAGGTCTACCACGCATAAAGCTGGGATTCCCAGTTGCCCGGCTGCAAGGATGATCGCTTGCTCGGAGCGCGGGCTGTTTGTCGCAATCACGACGTCGGGTGCATGTTGCGCCAGCACCCGTGTCATGAAACCAACCGGCAAGAACGCCTGCCGGCGATGCTTCGCCCAGAGCTGGCGGGCAGTCGGCTCACCAAGACGACGTACGAGGTCGGCAAAGCTCGCGCCGTGGTAGGCAAGCGTTTCTTCGACGCTCACCGGTCCGTTGGGATCGGGATCGGGGCACAATTCGCGGGCATAGGTCCCAGCGCCCGCGTCCGCATGATGCATCAGGTCGGCGAAACCGATGTGCGGTTCTCGAGCCGCGTTGGCCTTTGCGGCGGCCGTTGTGAGCGCCAGCAGTGTCACGCGCCATCCGCAATCGCGCAGCGCTCGGCACAAGGGCAGCACCATCGCGATATGCCCGCCTCCGTAGGCCGCGAGAAAAGCATGAGGTGCCTTACCCGGTTTCACATCGACCCCTGGATGTCGACGAAGCGCTTGGCAAGCAACGCGCTTCGATCGGCTGAGCTCAGTACCTGCGCGATTCGCCTCCCGGCGCCGCCCGCGTAGTACGGGTTCTCCAGCCCGGTGAGACTCGCTGCGAACTCGGGCGAGAGCGCCCGTTGAATGGCAGCTTCGATGGCTTGCGAGTCGACCCGCACTCGCATGACGTTGGCGCCAGCGATGCGGCCACGCTGCCGGTCGCCGATGTCGACTACGGGAACCCGGAAGGACGCCGCCTCGATGATCCCGCTCGACGAATTCCCAACTACCGCAGATGCGCTGCGAAGCGCTGCCAGGTACCCCGCGCGGCCGAGACTCTCGACCGTCTGCCATCGAGCGGCGCAGCGCCGCGCGCGCTCGATGATCGCCATGCGGATCGCTGCGTTGGCGGTGTCCGCGTTCGGCATGGTGAACAGCACGGGCATCGCCACGCTCTCGAGTGCGTCGAGCACCTCCGCAACCTGTTCCCGTGCCTCCCTCCACTGCACCGTCGCAGGATGGAAGGTCGCCAGGATGTACCGCTCGGAGAGATCGACTCCGTGTTTCTCGTGAAAGACGGCGGCATCTACGGCCGGGACCTCCGAGATCCCGTCGAGCGAAGGAGCTCCGACCACGTGCACGCGCCAACCCTCTTCGCCAAGTTGACGAACGCGAGCCGCGTAGACCTCCGTGCTCACGAAGTGAAGGTGAGCCATCTTCGTGATGCCGTGTCTCAGGGCCTCGTCCATCGCCCCTTCGGTGACCTCACCACCGTGAATGTGAGCGATGGGAATGACGAACGGAACCGCGGCGAGTGCGGCCGCGTGCATCTCGAAACGATCGCCGAGCACGACGATGATGTCCGGACGTTCGCGGGAGTAGAGCTGGGCAAAGCCGGCCACCGCCAGCGCCGTCGACTTCGCCACCGCTTCAGGCGAGTCCGATGCAAGCAAGCACTCCACCTCTGCGGCCACGGAGAACCCCGCGCCCGTGATCTCGGACGCAGTCCGGCCATAGGCGGCTACGAGGTGTGACCCGCCAGCGTAGATCCGCAAGTCCAGCTCTGGGTCCGCTCCAATGGCCGTCGCAACGGAGGTGTAGATCCCCCAATCGGCGCGGCTGGTCGTGACGAGCCCCACTTTCACGACTCACCCACCCTGCCTCAGGTCCTCGAGGGACAGGACCTCGTCCGCGGCAAGCGACCGTGAGAGCACGCGGCCCAGGACCTCGCCAACTCGCGAAGGCGAGATCCCCGTGCCAGGGCGCTTGGAGACCAGGTCGTCCGCCGAGAGCACCGTTCCGGACGGGAGCGCGCGCGCTGCAACCAGGCTCTTCCGCGCCACCCGCGCGGTTTCGAGCTCAGCCTGCGTGGGCTCTTTGTTTCCACTTCCCAGTGCTTCCTCCACGATTCGAATCGACGAGACGAGCTGCTTCAACTCGGTTGGCTCGATCGAGGCCTTGTGGTCGGGGCCGGGCAGACTGCGATCCAACGTGAAGTGCTTCTCGATGACCGCAGCGCCGAGCGCCGCTGCGGCAATCGGAACTTCCAGGCCCACGGTGTGATCGGAATATCCGACAGGCACATCGAACGCTTCGGCCATGGTCGCCATGGCGAGTAGGTTCACGTCGCGCGGAGAGGCTGGGTAGTCACTGGTGCAATGCAGCACCACGAGTGGGAGCGTCGCGTTCACCGCCCTCACCGCGCCGAGCGCTTCGCGCACTTCCGGCAAGGTCGCCATGCCGGTCGAGATGATCATCGGACGACCGAGGGCGGCAATGTGCTGAAGCAGCGGGTGGTTCGTCAGCTCGCCGGACGGCGTCTTGAAGGCAGGCACGCCGAGCGTCGCCAGCATGTCGGCGCTCTCCTCGTCGAACGGCGTCGAGAGGAACATGATGCCGCGCCGGTCGCAGCGTCGGGCAATCTCCTCGAAATCGCGTTTGCCCAGCGCCAGCCCGGAGAGCATGTCGAGCTGGGTCGTCTCCACCCCCAGGTTCTTACGTTGGTAGTCGGCGATCCCGGCGTGTCGTGCGACCAGCTTGCTCGGCACAAAGGTCTGGAATTTGATGGCGTCCGCGTTCGCGTCGCGAGCGACGTCCACGAGCTCCAGGGCTCTGCTGAGCGACCCGTTGTGGTTCACCCCGGCTTCCGCGATGACTAGGGCGCGCCCAGAGCCAAAGGTCCCACGACCGCAACGAAACGTACGTGCCGTCATCTCGGCCTCGACTCCCTCGGAGACCCCACCAGCTCCTCCACCAAGTCCGCTACTCGCTCGGCGGCATGGCCGTCGCAACCGAAATCAGAAAGCAGTCGCCTGGCGCGTGTCCTACCGAGCTCCGCTCGCAAGGACGCGTCGTGTAGCGCGCTGTGCACGGCTGCAGACAGCTCCTCCAGCGTTTGAGCGCCGAGCGCGACGCCCCCCTCCGCGAGCGGCAGGGGGCTCGGGCCTTCGTGCGGGTGGAAAGTCACGACCGGCCGCCCCAGGAGCGCCGCTTCGAGACCGACCGTGGAAGATCGCGTCACGATCAGATCACACGCTCGCAATAGCGGGTATAGCGGGAGATCGTCGACCCATTGCACTCCTTCCGTCTCTGCCAGCCACCCCCGGTGGCGATTTGGATGCCGGCGCACGAGGGCAAGCGCGTCCGCCGAGCGGCAGATCTCGCGGAAGCGCAGGATCATCTCCTTGCTTTCTCGGTCATCAAACACGTGGAGGCCGTCGTCCGTCCACTCGGCGGGCTGATCGGCAAGAAGCACCGGCCGCGGGTGGCCCAAGCTCACGGGGACTTCCGGATCATTCGCGACTTCGCGAACGATGGCGTCGCAGAGCGGATTGCCGGTGGCAGTCACCGTGGATGCGTCTATTCCCTGCTCGATCAGCGTGTCGCGCACACCCTCGGTGAGCACGCAGATCCGCTCCGCCTCGAGGGGATATGCCAAGCGCATCCCGAAAAGATCGTTGATGATAACGCGAGGCAAGTGCCTCTCAGCGGCGACGAGCATCGCGGCACGCTCGGCTCTGGGCGAGTTGGTTGCGAGGACCACGTCAGGACGATGTAGGTCGAAGGCACGGCGCATCGGCCCGAGGGGCAGAAATGCCTGCCGTCCCTGAAGCGCCAAGCGTCGCCGTGCTTCGCCCTCGCCAACGCGGGCTGCAAGGTCCGCAAAGGAAAGCCCCAGGTAAGCGACCGACTCCTCTCTGGAAAGTCCCCCGCGGTTGTCGTGCCAATCGTGCGCGAGCTCGCGGCCGAACACGAGCGCGTCTTCGTCGTCCGGGCCGACGAGCGAGCGGAACCCCAGGTGGGGGATGGACTGGGCGTGGAGCGATGGGCCAGCGAGCGTGAGTCCAAAAAGAACTACCTCGGCTCCTCGGCGGCGGAGCTCCACGACGACGGGAGCAAGTGCCTTGACGTGGCCGCCACCGTAGCAAACCGCGAGAACGCGGATTCGCCGACCGTCATGCAGCTGCCTCTCCGCGGGGCGGCGTTGTTGCATCACGTGCTGCGCCTCTTCCATACGACGTCGAGGAGCCGGGCCCGGTCGTCGCCCAAGATCCGGCTGCAAGCAGCCAGCGCGAGCATACCGCCGAGGCCCGCAAGCGCAAGGCGATGTGTCGCATTCAGCGACGGAACGGCACGGGCGACCAACACAAAGGGCGCGAAGCCGGCCACTGCCATAGCAGACGTCCCAAACGCAAGACGGACCAGCCCTGCCTCGAACAAGTCGAGCCCTCGCCGCTTGAGGGTCCACGTCTGGGCAATCAGTACGGCCCAATACGCCAAGACCATTCCCGCAACGACTCCGTGAACGCCGAAACGCCCTCGAGTCGCGACGCACACGGCAACAAGTGCTGCCAAGCCGAGCAACGAAGTGAGCAGCGCCGTCCGTGTGTCCTTTCGAGCGTTCAGCATGGCGACGAGAATGGAAGACGCAGCCTGTGCTGGAAGCGAAAGAGCCCACCAAGCGGTTGCGCTACCCACCCTGTTTGCGGCATCGACGTCCAGCTTGCCTCGCATGAGCGCCACGGTGGCGAAATCCCGCGCGAACAGGGCCACACCCACCGCCAGCGGGAACGCGAGCCAAATCACCATCCGGATTGCACGTCGACTCGCTCTCTCTGCATCCGATGAACGCCCCTCAGCGAACGCGGAAGACAACGTCGGGAACAACACGACTGCGAACACGCCGAGGACTATTCCGTTGGGCAATTCCACGAGCTTCCCTGCGTAGTTGACGACCGCGACACTCCCGGGATCCCCAAGTGAAGCGAAGGTCCGAGCCACGATCGGATACGCCATCAACACACTGCTGGCGGCCAGCGCTTCGAGATACCGAACGACCACGTCGCGTGGATGGGAATGCTGTGACGCAACCACTGCTTCCAGCCGCGTGCCTCCTGTGCGCCACGCATGTAGCGTGAGGCGAAGCAAGCTTCCCCCGATGATCCCGATGGTGATCCCGTCTAGGGGCGCAGCAACCATGGCAACCCCGGCGATCACCACCAAGTTGTACGCAAGAGTGCCCATCGCCGGCACCGCAAACCGACGTCCAGCGGTGAGGTACGCTGCCATGACAGCAGTCACGGCGGAGAGCGGAATCGTCGCCAACAACAACCGCGCGTGCGTGGTCGCGCGGCCGATGGATGCTCGGGACAGGCCAGGACCGAGCATCCGGACCAGCGGGGAGGCAAATACTACCAATACCGCCCCCATCAGCGCCGCAGCGACCACCACGACCAAGCTGCTGCGGAACATCAGCCGCCTTGCAGGGGTCGCGCCCAACTGGGCGAACTCCGGCACGAGTGCTGCGCCGAACGCGCCTCCCACGAGGAGGTTCAGGACCATGTCCGGCAGCGTGAACAACACGACCGCCAAGTCAGCCTCCGCGCCCACGCCCACGCGACTGGCCAGGACGACTTCTCGGAGGAAGCCGGCAAGCTTCCCTAGCAACGTGCCAGCGACCACCCACGTCCCTGCGCGAAGCAAGCGCTTCATGCCGGCGGCAACCCCAGATCGTCGAGGCTCGGCGGGTGTTCGAAGCTCCCCGCGACGCAGACACGAAGCCAGAGTTCGATCGCGAGAAGAGCGCGGATCTCACGCGTGTAGTTCTGCACGCCAGCCTCGTGCTGTGTCAGCAGGCTCTCAACAGCATGGCGCGAAAACATCTGGTGCAACAACGATCCGGACGAAAGCAGCAAACCATGAGTCAGCGGCCGAAGGCGCTGCTTGAACCACTCTCCGATCGGCACTGTGAACATCTGCTTCTTTCGGTGCGTCAGGGCACCTCCCAGCAGCGGCTCCACCGCCTGCTTGTACAGCCACCGCGTCTCGCCATCCCGAACCTTGAGAGAGCCGGGCATCCGAAAGGCGAGCTCCATCACACGCGCGTCGAGGAATGGGTTTCGCCCTTCGAGAGAAACGGACATGGTCATGCGGTCGGGCTTGACGAGGTTGTTCCCCGGCAGAAGGAGCATCGCGTCCAAGTAGAGCGCCTGGTTCACACGGTCTTGGTGCGGGACCGCATTCAGGTGCTCGGCAGTCAACTCGAAGCTGTCCAGCGCCGACACCAGGCGCGTCATTTCCGGACTGTAGAGACGGCGCTTGGCGGCTTCGTCCAACAGTGAGATGTGCGCATGGTAAGCGCGGGAGAACCCGCCCCCCTCGGGTCGGTACCGACGAAAGAAATCAACGTACTTCAGGTAGCCTCCGAAGAACTCGTCGCCCCCGTCACCCGTGAGTACCATCTTCACGCTCTTCACGGCGAGCTCCGAGAGACGGCGCATCGGCAAGAAGGAGACGTCACCGTGGGGTTGGTCGCAATGCCAGATGGCGAGGGGCCAGAGTTCCACCAAGTTCGGAGCCACGACTTCGAGCGTATGCTGCGTCCCGAATCGAGCGGCGGCGTCTCCAGCAAACGCTGATTCGTCGTACCTTGGATCGTCGAACCCGATGGAGAAGGTCCGGACCGGTTCTGGTAGGTGCCGTGACATCATGCCGACGACCGTGCTCGAATCGAGCCCTCCGGAGAGAAACGCGCCGAACGGGACGTCCGCGCGCAGCCGAAGCCGGACAGCGTCATCCAAGGTCGAGAGGAAACACGACTTCCATGACTCGATGTCGAGCGTCTCCGGCTGGACGTCACACAGCTTCCACCAAACGCGCGTGTCGACTCGGTCGCGACGGATCTCGAGCATGCAGCCGGGCGGCAGCTGCGTGATTCCGCGGTATGCGGTCAGCGGCGGAGGCACGTAGTTGAACGTCAGGTAATGGTGGATGGCCTCCCAGTTCGGAACGGGCGAGATACCCGCTGCGATCAGTGACTTCACTTCCGAAGCGAAGAGAAGCCGGCTGCCGTCGTCGTGCACGAACAATGGCTTCACGCCGATGCGATCGCGAACCAGCCAAAGCACGTCGGTTCGACGGTCGTGGATAGCGATCGCGAACATCCCGTTCAGTTTCGAGACGAAGTCTATTCCGTAGCGCAAGTAAAGCTGGAGGATGACCTCGGTGTCGGACTTCGTTCGACAGATGATTCCTTCGCGTGCGAGCTCCTCGGCGAGCTCGACGAAGTTGTAGATCTCACCATTCTGAACGACGATTACCCGAGCGTCTTCGGAGCTCATCGGCTGATGTCCTCCGGCTAGGTCGATGATCGAAAGGCGGCGGTTGCCGACGGCGATGCCTTCCGATTGGTGGACGCCTGAGTCGTCAGGGCCACGATGAGCGATGCGGTCCCCCATTCGACTCAGCAGCGACTCGGGGATCAGCGCACCGGACCGAACGTAACCGCCGAAGATGCCGCACATCAGTAGCTCCCTCGTCCAAGCACTTGCCGCACCGTGAGGAGGAGGACTTTCACGTCGAGCAGCAGGTTGTGCTCGTTTGCGTATTGCAGGTCGAGCGCCTTGCGCTGCTGGGGTGTTGCGTCCGAACGCAGCGTCGCCTGAGCAAGACCGGTGAGACCCGGGCGCACTCGGTGGCGATCTCGCCATTCCGTCTCGTCGTACAGGGACCGTTGCGCGGGCACGTCCGGCCGTGGGCCCACGAGGCTCATCTCACCGCGCAAAACGTTGACGAGCTGTGGAAGCTCGTCAAGGCTCGTCTTGCGAAGGACCGCGCCTACGCGAGTTACCCGCGGATCCCCTTTCGCGGTGAAATACGGCCCTTGCTGGTCGGCGTCTTGGACCATCGATCGGAACTTCAAGACGCGAAATGGCCGCCCTCCTCGCCCGACGCGCGTCTGCGTGTAGATCGCGGGCCCTGGCGACTCCAACTTCACGGCCACCGCGATCCCAATCATCACGGGACTGAGCACTGCCGTGGCGCAACCGCTGACCAGGAGGTCGAGAACACGATTCAAGTCGCGCCCTCCCTCCGTGCGCCCTGAACGTAGCGTTCCACCGCGAGCCGCAGCCTGTCTCGATCGGCACGCGCAGACTCAGCGCTCCGCGCCGACAACTCGACGACTCGGGCTCGGAGCTTCGCGATTTCCGCCCGCAGATCGACCCGAGCGGCCAGCTCCTCACGAGTGGTCGCGCGGTCGACGAACGCACGCGCCAAGATCACGCTCGAGGACCCGAGGCGCACGTGCTCCGCAAGCACGAGGTCGGCTGGAATCACGCCTTCCCCCAGACGGGCGATCCCTCCGAAACCGAACGGGATGCCAGCCTCACGGACAACCTCGGCAGCGCCGTCGAGCAACCCGCTCGATAGGATCTCGAACATGTTGGCCAAGCCGAAAGCCAGATGTAGGTCGTTGAGCCCGAAATAGATCTCCGTCACGCCGGCGACGCGCGTGAGCTCCGGCAAGCGAGCGAGGGCTTGCGGCGTCTCGACCAGGGGAACCAGACCAACCTTGCCCCGCGTCACGTCTGCGATTTCCGCAACTTCTTCTGGATGGCGGAACATGGGCAGCATGATCAGGCGCGCACCATGTTCCATGGCAGCACGGGCTTGCTCGCGAGAGCCGGGGTGGGGTGGGTCAATCCGGACCAGCAGCTCCGCGTCGGGTAAGGCGTCGCGAATCGCCGCAACGTCTTCCAGTGTGTGAGCGCTTTGGACGGTATCCAGCGTGCCCTGCCGCTCTGCCTTGCCGAGCCGCTCGAGATCGACGAACGGCCGATCGACGCCGTGGCCGCACGCGAAACGGACGAGCTCCACGTCGCGAGCAATCAACATCAGCTTCACGCGGGCAGCCTCCGCAACAGCCGGGCGGGGTTTCCAACCACGACTTCTCCCGGACCGACGTCGCGAACGACCACGGCACCGGCGCCGATGACCGCCCTCTCCCCGAC
>JADLGX010000232.1 GCA_020849095.1 Candidatus Eiseniibacteriota bacterium | reverse complement strand
TCAGCGAAGGCGTCACGGGAGCGTTCGAGTTCAGCACCACGTTGCCGTGGTACACGCCGCCCACCAGGCCCGCGGCGTCGAAGTTCACGCTCACGTTCTGGGAGTTGCCGGCGAACAGCTGGCCCGACGTGGGCGTCACCGACAGCCACTGCTTGAGCGGGATGTAGCGGATCGCCAGGTTGTCGTGCAGGTAGGCCGTGTTGTAGGCGGTCGTCAGGCCCACCGTCTCCGTGGCGTTCTGGATGCCGATGGTGCCGCCGTCGAGCGGCGCCGTCATGGTGAGGTACTGGTAGCGGATCTCACCAGTCGGATACAGGATCACCTGGAATGTGTAGGGGCCGCCGGCCGAATAGTGCGGTGCGGCGATGTACGACACGATGAAGCGCGAACCGTCGTTGTGCGTGTACACGCGGGGGGTCGTGCCGAAGTCGTAGTCGTCCCAGAAGGGCGCGAGCATGTTCTGCGCGCCCGAGGTGCTCGGCAGCGGGCTGTTGGAGTACGGCGAACCCGTGTCGGTGAACGTCAGGAAGCCGTTCGTGCACACCTTGAGCGACGAGAAGCTGTTGCCGTAGAACGGGAAGCTGAAGCCGATGTTGACCGGCGCCGACAGCGCGTCGTCACCCGTCAGCGAGAGCTGCGTTCCCACGGCGGTGATGTCCACCCAGCTGAACGCCGGGCCGCCGGACGCGTCGCTGTCCGTCCAGCGATAGCCGAACGAGTCCGGGCCGCCGGAACCCAGGATGCCCGGGTTGGGGTCGGTCTGGCCCTTGGCGATCTTCACCTCGGGATAGACGGTCTGCTGCTTCACGAGCCCGCTCTTCGAAAGCAGGAGCTCGGGCGTCGGCGCGGTCCAGTCGAGCCGTCCGGCGCCGCTGTTGGTGATCTGCAGCGTCTGGCTGGACGTGGCGCCGGTGAGCAGCGTCTCGGTCAGCGAGCCGGGCGAAGACGACAGCGCCGGAGCGCCCAGCGTCGAACCGGAAGCGAGGTTCGAGAGGGGACCGGTGTTGCCGAACTCGTCCGCGGCCTTGAGCGCGAAGTAGTAGAGCGTGCTGTAGGCGAGCCCGGGAACCTCGAACGACTCGGCCGAGCCGGCGGTCTGCGGCGTCGGTCCGGTGACCGGCGTGGCCGCCGCGAAGTTCGTGTCGTCGATCGGGCTGGTGGACCAGCGGATGTCGTAGCGCGACGCGCGGCCCGTGCCGCCGTCGTCGCCCGTGGCCGTCCAGGTCAGGCCCATCGTGGTGGAGCCCGGCGTGGCGGTGGCGAGGTCGCTCACGGCGCCCGGAGCGATGCTGTCCGGGTCCGCGATGGACAGGAACACGTTCAGGCGGGCGCCGGTGACGCACTTGCCCGCGAGCGAGGGAATCGGATCGGCCTTGGTGAGCAGCAGCTGGCGGATCTGGAGGTTCGTCGCGCTCGGGAAGCGTCCCCACAGCAGCGCGGCGGCGCCCGAGACGTGCGGGGTCGCCATGGACGTGCCCGAGAGCAGCTGGTAGCCGCCGCCCGGCTCGCAGGACAGGATGTCCACGCCGGGAGCGCCGATATCCACCGTCGTCAGGCCGAAGCACGAGAACGAGGCGAGGCCGTCGTTGTCGTCGGTCGCGGCCACGGCCACGATGTAGGGCGAGTCGTACGTGGACGGGTAGTGCGGCGTGACATCGTTGTCGGTGCCGCTGTTGCCGGCGGCCGCGATGAACAGCTGGCCGGAGGCGCCGGCGGCGTTGATGGCGTCGAGGAGGGCCTGCGAGAAGCCGCCGCCGCCCCACGAGTTGCTCGTGAGCCGGGCACCGACCGTGATCGCGTACTGGATGCCCGAGATGGCGCCCTCGGTGCTGCCCGAGCCGGAAGCGCTGAGGAACTTGATGCCGATGATGCTCGCGTTCCAGCTCACGCCGGTGACGCCGATCCCGTTGTTGCCCACGCCGGCGATGGTGCCCGCGCAGTGCGAACCGTGGCCGTTGTCGTCCATCGGGTCGCCGTCGTTGTTCACGAAGTCGTAGCCGTGGATGTCATCGACGTAGCCGTTGCCGTCGTCGTCGATGTTGTTCGAGGGAATCTCGCCCGGATTGGTCCAGGCGTTGGCCGCGAGGTCGGGGTGGTTGTAGTCCACGCCCGTGTCGATGATGCCCACCTTGAGCGTGGGGTCACCGGCGTAGACGTCCCACGCGGAGCTGGCGCGGATGTCGGCGCCGGCGGTGCCGCCCGTCTGTCCCGTGTTCCGCATGCCGTACAGCTCGGGGAAGCGCGGGTCGTTGGGAATCACGTCGAGCGTGATGCGGTAGTTGGGCTCGGCGTACTCGACGTTGGGGTCGAGCCGGAGCGCGGCGATGAGCTGCTGCGTGTTCATTCCGGGCGCCTTCACCAGTTCGGCGCGAATGAACGAGAAGTCGCGGAGGCGTTCGATCTGCGGGACTCGCGACAGCACCTGGGCGCGGCGCGCGGTCGTGACGCCGGCGCGGTACTTCACGATCACCTCGCCCGGAATCGGCTGGGGTGTCGCGGACCACGCGACGCTCGCGAGCGCGACGACGGCGAGCAGGGTGAGGAGCAGCGGGCGGAAGAGACTCCGAAGGCTCATGGGGGGAGTTCCTCTCTGATCAACGCGATCGACGGGATTGGGGCGCTCTCCATGAGCGGCATCTCGTCGAGGACCAGTGCGGCCGGGCGACTACCGGGGGGACGTCGCCCGAGGGGCGGCGAACGCGTTCTCGGAATGTGGCGACTGCGCATCTTCGGCCGAGGACGCGATCGAGGGTGGTGTGAGTGCCGGTGCGGGTCTGTTGCGAGGGGCGTGAGAGAGCGAGATTCCGGTATCGCACCGGGCATCGCGGTCGCCCTCGCGGATCGAATCCCCTACCCGGCGGGCTGCGCTCCTTTCGAGTGTTGAAGGCGAGGGGCGGGTCGACGCCCATCGCTTCGCGTCGCTGCGGGACTCCAGACAACTACCTGACAAGGAACCTACCGAAGCGCGCGGCATGTTTGGAAGTGGCAAATCATCAAGAAAGGAACTTGCCAGAAGGAAACTGACGGTCCGGCGGGTTTCATTCGCTCCGTGCCAACATCGTGTCGCGTCACCAAACGCGGGCCGCTCCCCGCTCCCCAACGCGAGAAGGGCGCTCCCGGCTGGACAGCCGGCCGCGCCCTCCCGTATATTGCCCCGGCCTTTTCACGACCGATGTGCGCTGCGGGTGCAGCCCCACCGTGTCACCCGGGGACGCCGCACGCGCGGCTTCATTTCGAGGAGTTTCTTCCATGGCGAAG
>JADLGX010000231.1 GCA_020849095.1 Candidatus Eiseniibacteriota bacterium | reverse complement strand
CGCGACATGGCGGTGAGCGGCTTCGTGGTCGTGCCCGGCGAGGACGGCCGGCGCGCGACGCTCCAGGTCTCGCTCGAGGAGGGCCGCCGCTACGAGATGGGGCGGGTGACGTGGTCGGGCAACCGCACGATCGACTCCACCATGCTCTCCAAGGTGTGGAACGCGAAGAAGGCCGGGGCCTACGACCGCTCCCGGATCGAGCGGGCGCGCGGGGACGTGCTGGGCGAGTACGCCGAGCGCGGCCTTCTGTACGTGAACATGGAGCCGGCCGAGAGCGTGCGCGACTCCTTCGTGGACGTGGACTTCGTGATCCAGGAAGGCTCGCCTTCCATGGTGCGCCGGGTCACGATCCTGGGAAACAAGGGCACGCGCGAGAACGTGCTGCGCCGCGAGCTCGACGTGCACGAGGGCGACCGGTTCCGCCGCTCGGCCCTCATCCGCAGCCAGGGCGACCTCATGCGGCTGCAGCTGTTCGAAGAGGTCATGCCGGACATCTCGCCCGCCGAGAGCACCGACGTGGACGTGATCTTCCGCGTGAAGGAGAAGCAGGTCGGCACCGCCTCGGCCGGCGCCGGCTACACCGGTGACGCCGGGCTGACCGGGTTCCTCGAGCTGGGGCACAGCAACGTGCTCGGCAACGGCCAGTCGCTCTCGCTGCGCCTCGAGCGCGGCGGCCGTTCCGACCGCCGCCGCGAGGACTACTCGCTCAGCTTCACCGAGCCGTGGTTCCACGATTCGCCCACGCTGCTGGGCTACTCGGTCTACAGCACGACGCGCGAGCTGCTCGAGTACGACCAGCGCCGGCGCGGCGCTTCGGCGCGCATCGGGCGTCCGCTGCCGTGGCCGGACTACTCGCGCGGCTCGGTGTCGTACACGCTCGAGAACATGCGCATCACGAACGTGGATTCCAGCCTGACCATCGCCGGCGTGAGCGCCAACACGGACATGCTCACCAGCACGGTCGAGTTCGACTTCATGCGCAACAGCACGGACAACCCGTTCTATCCCACGCGCGGCACGCGCCTGACGGTGAACGAGGAGTTCACCGGCGGCCCGCTCGGCGGCGAGCTGCACTACTTCCGCCACCGCTACGAAGGGCGCGTCTACGTGCCCTCGCTGCTCAAGAGCGTGACGAGCATGTTCCGCCTGCGCCTCGGCAGCGTGGGGCAGTACACGTGGCGCAGCGACGTGATCCCGGACTACGCCCGCTTCCGGCTCGGCGGCGGCAATACGATCGACCCGCTGCGCGGTTACGAGGACTACCAGATCGTTCCGGATCGCGGCTTCTACTGGAACCGTTACAACTACGTGGACTCGCTGGGCGGCTACCAGGACTCCACTCTGCTGCGCAAGCGTTACCCGGGCGGCCGCTACATGGCCCTGTTCACGCTGGAGCAGCAGTTCCCGATCGTCCACCCGCTGCACGCCGTCGTGTTCATGGACGCCGGCAACGTCTGGGACGAGCGCAAGTACATCAAGCCGTTCGACCTCAAGGTCGGCGCCGGAGTCGGGTTCCGCATGGAAATCCCGATCCTCGGCAATGTCGGGTTCGACTACGGGTACGGATTCCACCGAGACGACGGGCCGAAGTGGCAGGGTCATTTCCTGCTCGGCAACGTCGGGTTCTAGCGAGGTCCCATGCGATTCCCTGCGCGTGTCATCGCGATCGTCACGGTCCTCATGCTGTCCGTCCCTGCGGCGTTCGCCGCGGACCTGCAGCTGGGCTACATCGATTCCTCGCGGATCTTCATCGAGTACAAGGATGCCCAGGATGCCCAGCAGCGGTTCGACCGCATGGTGCAGGGCTGGCGCGACGAGGCGGTCGAGAAGGAGAAGATCGTCACCCAGTTGCGCGCGGAGCTCCGCGACCAGGGCCCGATCCTCTCGGCGCTCAAGCGCCAGGAGAAGGAAACCGCGCTGCAGCGCGCGGTGACCGAGTACGAGACCTTCATCCAGGAGATCTGGGGACCGACCGGCCGCGCCAGCTCGGAGAACGAGCGCGCGACGGGTGAAGTGGTGCAGCAGATCCGGGTCGCGGTCGAGAAGGTGGCGAGCCAGAAGGGTCTCGTGATGGTGTTCGACTCCACGAGCGGCTTCATGATCTACGCCGACCGAACTCTCGACATCACGGCGGACGTCCTGGCGGAACTGGCGGCGCGCGCCACCGGCACCGCGCGATAGGAAAGGCCGAGCATGAGCACGAGGACGCTGGCGGAGCTGGCGGAAGAACTCGGTGGCACGGTCGTGGGGGATGCGTCGATCGTGCTGCGTGGCGTGGCGGGGATCCGCGAGGCGCAGGAGGGGGACATCACCTTCATCGCGAACTCGCGCTACGACGCCTACCTGCACGAGACGAAGGCGTCGGCGGTCATCTGTTCACGTGAGCCGCGCGAGTCGAACGTGCCGCTGCTCATGGTGGACAACCCGTACCTGGCCTTCCAGAAGGTCGTGAAGCATTTTAGGCCGGACCTTTACAAGCCCCTCGCCGGCGTGCATCCCAGCGCCGTCGTGTCGCCCGCGGCCACGCTGGGCGCGAACGTTTCGGTGGGCGCCTACTGCGTCGTCGAGGCCGGGGCGCGCATCGGCGCCAACACCGTGCTCATGCCGGGCTGCTACGTGGGCGTCCAGGCGGTGCTCGGCGACGACTGCCAGATCTACCCGCGCGTCACGATCCGCGAGGAATGCGTGATCGGCGACCGCTGCATCATCCATCCCGGCGCCGTGATCGGCGCCGACGGATTCGGCTTCGCCTTCGACGAAGGGCGTTACCACAAGGTGCCGCAGGTGGGCACGGTCATCATCGGCAACGACGTCGAGATCGGGGCCAACTCCACGATCGACCGCGCCACCACGCACGCCACGCGCATCGGCGACGGCACCAAGATCGACAACCTCGTGCAGATCGGGCACAACGTCGTCACGGGCAAGCACTGCATCATCGTGGCCCAGGTCGGCATCTCGGGCAGCACGGAACTCGAGGACTACGTCACGGTCGGCGGGCAGGCCGGGGTCATCGGCCACGTGAGGCTCGGCAAGGGTTCCATGATCGGCGGCCAGTCCGGCGTGACCAAGTCCGTTCCTCCCGGCGCCAAGGTTTCGGGCTACCCGGCCATCGCGCTGGGCATCTGGCGCCGCATGAACGCCTACATCCAGAAGCTGCCCCAGCTCTTCGAACGCACGAAGAGCATCGAGGAGCGGCTCGACCGAATCGAGCAGAAGTCCACCGAAGGGGAGACGGTTCGTTGAAGGGACGCATGCAGCGGACGATCGCCGCGCCCGCCCAGATCGAGGGCATCGGGCTGCACACCGGCGAAAAGGGCATCATGAAGTTCCTTCCGGCGCCGACGGGACACGGCGTGCGCTTCGTGCGCGTGGACCTGCCGGGCAGTCCCGAGGTGCAGGTGCGCCCCGAGAACGCCCACTTCGATCCGGGCGCCGGACGCCGCACGATCCTCCAGCAGAACGGCGTGCAGATCCACACCATGGAGCACGTGCTGTCGGCGGTCGCGGGCATCGGCATCGACAATCTCCGGATCGAGGTGTCGAGCATGGAAGTGCCCGAGGGGCACGACGGCAGCGCCGCGCCCATCGCTCGCGCGCTCATGGCCGCCGGGGTCGTGGACCAGGACAAGCCGGTCCGCCACCTCAAGGTGAGCAAGCCGGTGTCGTGGTCGCACAAGGGGGTCGAGCTCTCGGCGGTCCCCTACAGCGGCTGCAAGCTGTCGTTCACGATCGAGTACGACCATCCGCTGATCGGCGTGCAGGAGCTGTCGCTCGACATCACTCCCGAGGTGTACCTGGAGCAGATCGCGCCGGCCCGCACGTTCGTGCTCGAACGTGACCTCGAAGTGCTGCGCCAGGCCGGCTGGATCAAGGGCGGACGGCTCGAGAGCGCGATCGTGGTCGGGGCGGACCGTGTGCTCAACGACGAGCCGCTGCGCTTTCCAGACGAGTTCGTGCGCCACAAGATCCTCGATCTGCTGGGCGATCTCTTCATCCTCGGCGGACCGCTGCTCGGCCACGTCACGGCCAAGCGCTCCGGGCACCAGGGGCACGTCGAGTTCGTCAAGCACCTCAAGGAGACGCTGCCGCTTCCCGGGCGGCGCGCGGGCGGACCGCCGGACGAGTGGGACATCACGGCGATCATGGACATCCTGCCGCACCGCTACCCGTTCCTGCTGGTGGACCGCATCACGTCCATCGAGGAAGGGCGGTCGATCGAGGGCTACAAGAACGTCACGATCAACGAGCCGTTCTTCAACGGGCACTTTCCCGGGCACCCGGTGATGCCGGGCGTGCTGATCATCGAGGCGATGGCGCAGTGCGGCGGGCTGCTCATGCTGAACTCGGTCGAGGACCCGAACGACAAGCTCATGTTCTTCATGGGCATCGACGGCGCCAAGTTCCGCCGCCCGGTCACGCCGGGCGACCAGCTCCGGTTCAAGCTCACGCTGCTCAAGCTTCGCGGCCGCACGTCCAAGATGCGCGGCGAGGCCTATGTGGACGGGCAGCTGGTGGCCGAGGCCGAGCTCATGGCGGCCATCGTGGATCGGCGGTCGTCGTGAGCACGAGCATCCATCCGGCGTCGTTCGTCGAGAAGGGCGCGCAGCTGGGCCTGGACGTCACGATCGGGCCCGGGGCGGTGATCGGCCCCCACGTGGGGATCGGTGACGGCACGCGCGTGGACTCGCACGCGCTGGTGACCGGCTGGACCACGGTCGGACGCGGCTGCCACGTGCATCACGGCGCGGTCCTGGGCTCTCCGCCGCAGGACCTCAAGTACACGAGCGAGCCCTCGTTCCTCACCGTGGGCGACCACACGGTGCTCCGCGAGTACATGACGGCCAACCTCGCCACCGAACCGGGCTTCACCACGCGCATCGGCAGCCACTGCCTGCTCATGGCGTACTCGCACGTGGCGCACAACTGCTGCGTCGGCGACCGCGTGATCATCGCGAACGCCGTGCAGATGGCGGGCTACGTGGTCGTGGACGACTGGGCGATCGTCGGTGGCGGCACGGTGGTGCACCAGTTCACGCGCATCGGGCGGCACGCCATGATCGGCGGCGGCTCGCGCATCTCACAGGACATCGCGCCCTTCGTGAAGGCGGCGGGCAGCCCGCCGCGCAACGCCGGCATCAACGCCATCGGACTCGAGCGGCGCGGGTTCGGCAAGCCGGTGCGGGATGCGCTGGACCGCGCCTACCGGATCTTCTTCCGGGGCGGCGCCACGGCGTCCAAGGCGGTCGAGGATATCCGCGCGGAGCTCCCCGGGATTCCCGAGGTGGAGCACTTCGCGCGCTACTGCGAAACGTCGGTGCGCGGCATCACGCGCTAGGGAGGCGGCATGGAAGCGGTCCGGGCCGGTGTGTGGGGTGTCGGAGTGTGGGGCGAGAAGCACGCGCGGGTGTACTCGAGCGTGCCCGAAGCCCGGTTCGTGGGTGTGTACGACCAGTCGCCGGAGCGCGCGCAGGCCGTGGCGGCGCAGTACGGGGGGCGCGCGTTCGCGACCCCGGACGAGCTGCTGCGGGAGTGCGAGGCGGTTTCCGTCGCCACGCCGACCGTGGCGCACCGGGCCGCGACCGAGCAGGCGCTGGCCGCCGGCTGCCACGTGCTGGTCGAGAAGCCCATGGCCGTCGGCGTGGCGGACTGCGACGCGATGATCGCCGCGGCGAAGCGCGCGAACCGCGTGCTGCAGGTGGGACAGGTCGAGCGCTTCAATCCCGCGCTGCTCGCCGCGAAGCCGTTCGTGCGCTCGCCCAAGTTCATCGAGGGGCACCGGCTCGCGGCGTTCCAGCCGCGTTCGCTCGACATCGACGTGGTCGGCGACCTGATGATCCACGACATCGACGCCGTGCTGCACCTGACGGGCCAGACTCCGGTCGCCATCTCGGCGGTGGGTGTCGCGGTGCTGTCGAGCAACGAGGACATCGCGAATGCGCGGCTCGAGTTCGCGGATGGCTGCGTCGCCAACCTGACGGCGAGCCGCGTGTCCGTGGAGCGGCTGCGCCGCATCCGCTTCTTCCAGAGCGACGCCTACGTGTCCGTGGACCTGTTCGACAAATCCGGCGAGGCTTTCGTGATCAAGGACCCGGGCTCGTTCCGCCCCGGGGTCGTGGACCCCTTCGCGCTGCTCGAGGGGATCGCGCGCACCAAGCTCGAGGTTCCCGCCGGTGAGCCGCTGACGTTCGAGCTGCAGGCCTTCCTGCGTTCGTTGCGCGGCGACGGGGACGGCGCCGCGTCGGCGCAGTCCGGGCGCGACGCGCTGTACGTGGCCGAGGAGGTTCGCGAGGCCATGCGGCGCCGGGCGCTGCAGTGGTCGGGGAGCTGAGCGCTCCGGCGCCGCCCGGAGCGCGGCGCATCCTGATCGTGGCGGGAGAGGCCTCGGGCGACCATCACGCCGCGGCGCTCGTGCGCGCGCTCCGCGAGCTGGGCCCGATCGAGGCGCGAGGGGTCGCCGGGCCGCGCATGCGCGCCGCCGGCGTGCACGCGATCGTCGAGCAGGAGAACCTCGCGGTCATCGGCTTCAGCGGCATCCTGGCCAAGCTGCCCGCGCTGTTCGCCGCTCGCGCGGCGATCCTGTCCGAGGTCAGGCGCTTCCGGCCGCACGTGGTCGTGCTCGTGGACTATCCCGGTTTCAACCTGCGGCTCGGGCCGCAGGTGCGAAAGCTGGGAGCGAAGGTCTTCTACTACATCGCTCCGCAGGTGTGGGCGTGGCACCCGGAGCGCGCCGCCGAGATGGCGGCGTGGGTGGACCACCTCGGCGTCGTGTTCCCGTTCGAGGAGGGCATCTTCCGCGCGGCGGGCGTGCGCACGACGTTCGTGGGGCACCCGCTGCTCGATACGCTCGAGCCCGAAGTGGACGAGGCCGCGCTGCGCGCCGAGTTGGGCGCGGCGCCGGTCGCCCCGATCGTCGGGCTGCTGCCCGGCAGCCGCGGCGGCGAGATGAAGCGCCACTTGGAGCCCATGCTGCACGCGGCGCGGCTGCTCCTGCGGCGGCATCCCGGGGCCGTGCCCGTACTGGCGCTCGCCGACGGGTTCGATCCGGCGGCGCTCGACCTGGCGAAGCATCCGGGGGTTCGTGCGCTGCGCGGGCGCACGCGCGCGATCCAGCGCTTCGCCGCCTGTTGCGCCGTGGCGTCGGGCACCGCGACGCTCGAGACCGCGCTGCTCGGCACGCCGCTCGTGATCGTCTACCGCGTGGGCGCGCTCAACTGGGCGATCGCCCGCCGGCTGGTCAAGCTGCAGCACATCGGGCTGCCCAACATCGTCGCGGGCGCCGAGGTGGCGCCCGAGCTGCTGCAGGGGGATTTCACGCCCGAGCGGCTGGCGGAACACCTGTCGGTCTGGCTGTCGGATCCCGGCCTGCTCGTGGCGCGCCGCGCTTCGCTCGCCATCGTCCGCGAGAAGCTCGGAGGCCCCGGCGCTTCGGCGCGCGCGGCGCGCGCCGTGCGGGAGACGATGGCGTGAGCGCGAAGCGTGCGGAAGGCGCGGAGCGCTATCCCTGGTGGCTCGAGCCCGCGGCGTGGCTCGGCGCGGCCGTGCTCCGGCTGATCGGACCCACGTGGCGCGTGGACGAACGGAACGCCCCGGAGTTCGAGCAGGCGCTCGCCTCGGGCGAGCCCTTCGTGTACGCGTTCTGGCACGCGCGGCTGCTGCCGCTGGCCTACACCCACCGGCACGAGGGCATCGTGGTGCTGGTCAGCACGCACCGCGACGGCCAGTTGATCACGCGCGTCATCGAGCACCTGGGCTTTCGCACCGCGCGCGGCTCCAGCACGCGAGGTGGCGAGGCGGGGATGCGCGAGATGCTGACGGCCGGGCGCAAGGGCTGGCCGATCGCGATCACCCCCGACGGCCCGCGCGGCCCGGCCGAGGTGCTCAAGCCGGGACTGGTGTTCTTGTCGGACCATCTCGGGCGGCGCATCGTTCCCATCGGGACATCGGCGAGCCGTTCCTGGGTCTTCGATTCCTGGGACCGGTTCCGCGTGCCGCTCCCGTTCGCGCGCGTCAGCATCACGCACGCCGCGCCGCTGCGCCCCCGGCTCGAGGGCGAGTCGGACGACCAGGCGCGCGACCGCGTGCAGGCCGCGGTCGCGGCGGTGACGGCCGATGCGCGCGCGCGCAGCGGGGAGGGTGCATGAGCGTGCCCTGGACCGCGTACCGAGTGCTCGCGCCGGTGCTCGGCGCGCTCGCCCCGGCGGCGGGCGTGTTCGCCTCGCCGCACGAGCAGCCTTTCTGGAAGGAACGCATGGGCGAAGCCTCGCTGCCCGGCGGCTGCCACGCGTGGGTGCACGCGGCGTCGCTTGGCGAAGCCGCGGCCGTTCCGCCCCTGCTGCGCGAACTGCGGTTGCACGAGCCCCAGGCGCGATTCTGGCTGACCGCCACCTCGCGCACCGGGCGCGCGCGCCTGCGCAAGCTCGAGCGCGGCACGTCGCTCGCGCCGATCGATTCGCCGCAGGCCATCCGCCGGTTCACCGAGGGTGTGCAGCCGCAGCGATTGTTCCTGATCGAGACCGAACTCTGGCCGCACTGGCTGCTGCGCGCCGAGGCGGACGGCATCCCGGTCGCGATCGTGAGCGCGCGGCTGAGCGAGCGCTCGGTCGGGCGCTATCGCAACCTGGGCGCGCCCATGCGGAAGCTGGTGAGCGGCCTGGGCGCCGTGCTGTGCCAGAGCGAGGACGACCAGCGCCGCTGGCTCGAGATCGGGGCCGACCCGGCGCGCACGAGAGTGGTGGGCAACCTCAAGAGCGACGGGCTGCCGCATCCGGCGGAGGACCGGGCGGCCGCGCGCGCCGCCCTGGGCATGGACCCGGCCCGTCCGCTGCTGGTGCTGGGCAGCCTGCGTCCGGGCGAAGGGCGTCACATGGCCCGCGCGTGGAACGCGATGTCACCCGCCACGCGCGCGCGCTGGCAGGTGGTCGCGGTGCCGCGGCACCCGCGCGCCTCCGAGGAGCTCAGCGCCGAGGTGTCGTCGGCCGGCGTCACCGTGGGCGCCGATCCCGGTCGCGCCGAGGCATGGTTGTGGGACGACCGCGTGGGCGTGCTCGTGGACTGGTATCGCGCCGCCGACGCGGCGTTCGTGGGCGGCAGCCTGTCGCCGTTCGCGGGGCACAACCCGCTCGAGCCGGCGGCGTGCGGGGCCGCCGTGCTGATGGGACCGCATCACGAATCCCAGCGCGACTACGTGCGCGCGCTGTCGGCGGGCGCGGCGATCTCCCTGGCGGCGGCCGGCGAGCCGCTGGTGGCGGCGCTGCGCGAGCTGCTCGAGAACGACGAGCTGCGCGCGGCGCGCGCCCGAGCGGCGCGCGAGGTGGCCGAGGCCCAGCGCGGCTCGGCCGCGCGCGCGGTGGCGGCGCTGGTCGAACTGGGGCTGTGGCCGGAATGAACGCGCTCGCGGGCATCGGCGCGGCGCTGTACGGCGCGGGCTGGGAGTTGCGGCGCCGCGCGTGGGCCTCGGGCCGCTCCGCTCCGCAGCGCGTGGACGCGCGCGTGGTGAGCATCGGCAACATCACGGTGGGCGGAGCCGGCAAGACCACGCTCGTGCTGCACCTCGCCGCGCGCGCCCGTGAGCGCGCCCTCGGGGCGGCCGTCGTGTGCCGCCGCTACCGGCCGGGTCCCGGAGGCGAGGGCGACGAGGAGCGCATGTATCGCGCCGCGCTCGGCACCACGGCGTGCCATGCGGGAACGAGCAAGCTGGCGCTGGCGCGCGAGGCCGCGGCCGCCGGGGCGCGGCTCGTGCTGGTGGACGACGGGTTCTCGCACTGGCCGCTGGCGCGTGACGCCGACGTGGTGCTGCTGGACTCCACCGACCTGCTGGGCGGCGGGCGGCTGCTGCCGGCGGGGCGGTTGCGCGAGCCGCTGCGCGCGCTGCAGCGCGCGACGGCGATCGTGGTGTCGCGCCTGGGGCAGGGCGAGGATCCCGCGCCGTTCTTCGAGGTGGCCGGCCGCTACGCTCCGGCCGCGCTCCTGGCCGCCGGTCGCCACCGGACGAGCGCGGTGGTGGACCTGAAAGGCTCCGTGGCCGTGGCGTCAGGGCGGGCGCGCGTGCTCACCGCGACGGGCAATCCGGGCGCGGTCGAGCGCAGCGCGCGCGAGGCGGGATTCGCGGATGTGGAACTGGCCGCCTATCGTGACCACCACTGGTGGACGGTGGAGGAGGCGCGCCGCGAGCTGGCCCGGGCCGGCGAAGCGACGCTTCTGCTCACGCGCAAGGACGCGGTGCGCTGGCCGCTGGATCCGGCGGAAGGCCGCGTGGCCGTGCTGGACGTGGAATGGGAGTGGGTCGCGGGCGGCGAGAGATTGGAACGGCACGTCTTCGAGGGAGCGTGATCATGCGTGAACAGGCGGACGTCCTGGTCCTGGGCAGCGGCATCGGCGGGCTCATGCTGGCGCTCAAGGCCGCGAGATACGGCGACGTGCTCGTGTTGACGAAGAAGAAGGCCGACGACTCCAGCACCAACTGGGCGCAGGGCGGCATCGCCGCGGTGTTCGACCGGGGCGACGAGTTCGAGAGGCACATCGCGGACACGCTCGCGTGCGGGGCCGGGCTGTCGGACCGCGACGTGGTGCGCGCGGTGGTGCGCGAGGCGCCCGAGCGCGTGCGCGAACTGGCCGACCTCGGCGTGGCGTTCAACCGCCGGGGCGCCTCGTTCGAGCTGGGCCGCGAGGGCGGGCATTCGCACCGGCGGATCGTCCACGCCTCCGACTTCACGGGACGCGCCGTGGAGCAGGCGCTGCTCGAGAGGGTCCGGCGCCATCCGCGCATCCAGCTGGTCGAGGACCAGCTCGCGGTGGACCTGATCATCGAGTCGCGGCTGCAGGGGCGTCGGGCGGGCGCGCGGCGCGACACCTGCTGGGGCGCGTACGTGATGGACCGCGCGAGCGGGAACATCCGGCCGGTTTCGGCGCGCGTCACGGTGCTGGCCACCGGCGGCAGCGGCAAGGTGTACCTGTACACGAGCAATCCCGACGTGGCGACGGGAGACGGCATCGCGATGGCCTATCGCGCTGGCGCGGCGGTCGAAGGACTCGAGTTCGTCCAGTTCCATCCCACCGTGCTGTTCCATCCGGCCGCGCGCACGTTCCTGATCAGCGAGGCCGTTCGCGGCGAGGGCGCGGTGCTGCGGACGCTCGACGGCCACCGCTTCATGCCCGACTACGACGCCAAGGCCGAACTCGCGCCGCGCGACGTGGTGGCCCGGGCGATCGACCGCGAGATGAAACGCCACGGCGACGCGCACGTGTGGCTCGACATCACGCACGTGAAGGCCGCGCGGATCCGCGAGAGGTTCCCCAACATCGACGCGCAGCTGCGCGCGCTCGGCATCGACATGACGAAGGACCCCGTGCCGGTCGTGCCCGCGGCGCACTACATGTGCGGCGGCGTGAAGGCTTCGCTCTCCGGGCGCACCGCGCTGGACGGGCTGCTCGCGATCGGCGAGGTGGCGTGCACCGGGCTGCACGGCGCGAACCGGCTGGCGAGCAACTCGCTGCTCGAGGCGCTGGTGGGCGCGCACCACGGCGCCGAGGAGATCGCGGCGCGGCTCGAGAGCGTCAAGAAGGCGCCCCGGCCCCAGCCGTGGCGCACGCGCGGTACTCATCCGCCGCACGAGCGCGTGGTGTTCGACCACAACTGGGACACCGTGCGCCGGGTGATGTGGGACCTGGTGGGCATCGTGCGGACTGACGAGCGGCTCGCGTTCGCGGCGCGCCGCCTCGCGCTGCTGGGCGAGGAGATCGAGCGCGACTACGACCGCCTGCGGCTGTCGCCCGACCTGGTCGAGCTGCGCAACATCACCCTGGTGGGCAGCCTGATCGTAGCCTGCGCCCAGCGAAGGCTCGAGAGCCGGGGGCTGCACTACAACCTCGATCATCCGCGCCGCAAGGCCGCGCTCGGCCGGCTCGCGACGTCGCTGCGCCGCGCGCGGGGCAGGGGCGGGCGCCTTGTGCCGGGCTCTCCGGGGAGCCTATAGTCCGCGGCTGTGAGCGGAGAGACGGCATTCTGGGACGCGGTGGACGCACTGCGCGAGCGTGAAGTGCGCTACGCGCGCGAAGCCTACGGCTTCGTCGTGGGCGCCCTGAGCGCCACGGTGCAGGCCCTTCCCGAAGAGCGCCGCGCCGACACCGCCCGCCGACACCTGTCCGGCGGAGAGCTCGTCGACGGCATCATCGGCATGGCGCGCGAGGAGTTCGGGGCCATGGCCCCCACCGTGTTCCGCGAATGGGGCGTGCTGTCGAGCGAGGATGTCGGACGGATCGTGTTCCAGCTCGTCGAGTGCGGCCAGCTGAGCGCCCGCGAGGAGGACACGATGGCGGACTTCCGGTCGCGATGCGATCTCCTCGAATCGCTCGCCCACGTGCCGGATTTCGGGCGCCGGGGTCCGGGCGGGAATCCCGCCCCTCCGGCCTGACCGCGTGAACCCACTCCTGAGGCTGCTGAGGCTGCTGAAGCCTCACCGCGCGCGCTTCGCCGTGGCCATCCTGTTCATGGTGGTCAACTCGGTGGCGACCACGCTGTCGTTCACGCTCGTCGAGCCCTTCACCAAGCTGCTGTTCGCCACGGTGAGCGACCAGACCGTCGCGGCGCCCGCGCCGCTGGCGCTCCCGGCCGCGGTTCCCGGCGCGGAGTGGGTCGGCCGGGCCAGCGCCGCGTGGTTCCACTGGCTCTTCGACGCCCGGCGCATCGTGGGGTTCGAGCGCCTGTGTTCGGTGATCCTGATGCTCTTCCTGGTGAAGAACGTGAGCGAGTACCTGTCGTCGTTCCTGAGCGTGTCGGTGGAGCAGGCGCTGCTTCGCGACCTGCGCCGGATGGTGTTCGCGCACCTGCAGCGGCTGTCGCTGTCGTTCTATCACGGCAAGCGCGCGGGCTCGCTCATCTCGCAGGTGACCAACGACGTCGAGACCATGCGCAACGTGATCGCCGCGGGCATCAGCAACCTGCTCAAGGACGGCCTCACGGTGCTCGGCTGCCTGGTGATCGTGTTCCTGTCGTCGTGGAAGCTGGCGCTGCTGTCCATGCTCGTGATCCCGCCCGCCGCGTGGCTGCTGGCCACGATCGGGCGCAAGGTGCGCAAGCGTTCGGGCCGCACGCAGGAGCGCATGGGCGACCTCATGGGCATACTTCAAGAATCCATCCTGGGCGCGCGCGTCGTGAAGGCGTTCGGCATGGAGGGCTTCGAGGAAGAGCGCTTCGAGAAGGCCAACCAGGGATACTTCGCGGCGTTCGTGCGCATGCGCCGCGTGGCCGCGGCGGCCAAGCCCATCAGCGAGTACGCCATGATCCTGCTGGCCGTGGGGATCGCCTGGGTGGGCGCGCGCGAGATCTTCGAGCACCAGAGCCTGCCGCCCGAGCGGTTCCTGCAGTTCGTGACCGCGCTGCTCGGCACGATCAGCCCGGTCAAGAGCCTGTCCGAGATGAACAACTCGATCGCGACCGGGCTCGGCGCCTCGGACCGCGTGTTCGCCCTGCTCGACACTCCGCCGACGATCCGCGACCGCGACGGCGCGCCGGACCTCGGGCCGCTCGAGCGCTCGATCCGTTTCGAGAACGTGGAGTTCGCCTACGATCGCGGCGCCCCCGTGCTGATGGGCGTGGACTTCGAGGTGAAGCGCGGCGAGGTCGTGGCGCTGGTGGGCCCGAGCGGCGCCGGCAAGAGCACCACGCTCGACCTGCTCGCCCGGTTCTACGATCCGACCGGCGGGCGCGTGACCTTCGACGGGCACGACCTGCGCGAGGTCACGACCGGCTCGCTGCGCCGCCAACTGGGCATCGTCACGCAGGAGACCATCCTGTTCCACGACACCGTGCGCGCGAACATCGCCTACGGGCTCGCGGGATCGCCGCAGGAGCAGGTCGAGGCGGCCGCCCGCGCGGCGAACGCGCACACGTTCATCGAGCGGTTGCCCGAGGGCTACGACACCGTGATCGGCGACCGTGGCGTGCGGCTGTCGGGAGGGGAGCGCCAGCGCCTCGCCATCGCGCGCGCGCTGCTCAAGAACCCGCCGCTTCTGCTGCTCGACGAGGCCACCTCGGCGCTCGACACCGAGAACGAACGGCTCGTGCAGGAGGCGCTCGAGCGCCTGATGCGCGACCGCACGGTGTTCGTGATCGCGCACCGCCTGTCCACGGTGCAGCACGCGGACCGCATCCTGGTGTTCGAGGGCGGGCGCATCGTGGAGAGCGGATCGCACGCCCGGCTGATCGCCGCCGACGGCGCCTACCGCCGGCTGCACGACCTGCAGTTCCGCGACTGACATGGCCCCGCGCCGGCTCGATCCGCCCGCGGGCGGATTTCGCGAGATCGCGGTGGTGCGGCTGTCGTCGCTGGGCGACATCGTCCTGACGCTGCCCGTCGTGCACGCGCTGCGCGCGGCCTACCCGGGCGCGAAGCTGCACTACTGGGTCAAGGAGGAGTTCGCGGACCTGGTGCGATTCGACGCCGCGATCGACCACGTGCGGGTCCTGGAGAAGGACGCGCGCCGCCTCGAGGACCTGGTGTCCATGAGCGCCGAACTGGAGTCGTGCGACCTGATCGTGGACCTGCACGGCAACTCCCGCAGCCGGCTGTTGACCTTTCGCCAGAAGGCCGCGGTCCTGCGCGCGCCGTCCCATCGCGTGGCGCGGTGGCGCTGGGTGAAGGCCCGCTGGTCGGCACCCGCGCCGGTTCCGAGCGCGCTGCAGCGTTACGCCGCCGCGCTCGCGCCGCTGGGGCTCGCGGCCACCGGCCCGCCGCGGCTGTCGTGCGGCGGCGAGGCCGAAGCCTGGGCGGCGGAGTGGATGCGCGCGTGGGCGCCGGCCGGCGCGCCGGTGGCGATGTGCCCGGGCGCGCGGCACGCGACCAAGTGCTGGCCGGAGGAGCGCTGGTGCGAACTGGACGCGCGGCTGGCGGCGGCCGGGCGCCCGCGCCTGGTGTTCACGACCGCGGCGGAGAAGCGCGTGCTGCCCTCCCTGGCCGCCCGCATCGATGGCGACCCCGCCGCGCGCTGGTGCTGCGAGCCGCTGCCGCGCATGAGCGCGCTGCTCTCGCACGCCGCCGGTGCCGTGACGCACGACAGCGGGCTCATGCACCTCTCGGCCGCGCGCGGACTTCGTGTGGTGGCGCTGTTCGGCAGCACGTCGCCCGTGCTCGGGTTCGCGCCGGCGGGCGAGGGGCACGAGGTGATCTGCCGCAACGAGGAGTGCCAGCCCTGCACGCTGCACGGACTCGCGGCCTGCCCGCGGGGGCACTTCGACTGCATGAAGCGGATCACCGTCGAGCACGTGGCCGCCGCGCTGGAACGCATCGCGCCGTAGGCGCCCCGTTTGGCGAACCGCTGCCAAGCCCCTATCCTCCGCGCGACGATTCTCCGGCCCATCCTGGTCCGCCCTTCGGGCGGGCGATTCCCATTCTTGGAGCGACGCGTGAGCGAGAACCCGGTCAAGAAGCAGTTCGTCGAGGACCTCACCGATCAGGGTGACGACTTTTCCCGCTGGTACAACGAGGTCGTCCGCAAGGCCCAGCTCGCCGACTACTCGCCCGTCCGTGGTTCGATGGTCATCCGGCCCTACGGCTACGCGCTGTGGGAGAACATGCAGCAGCTGCTCGACCGCCGGATCAAGGCGACCGGGCACGAGAACGCCTACTTTCCGCTGCTGATCCCGGAGTCGCTGCTGCAGCTCGAGGCCGACCACGTCGAGGGCTTCGCTCCCGAGTGCGCCTGGGTCACCCACGGCGGCAGCGAAAAGCTGGAAGAGCGCTACGCCATCCGTCCGACGAGCGAAGCGATCATCGGGCACATGTACTCCAAGTGGATCGAGTCCTACCGCGACCTTCCCGTGCTCATCAATCAGTGGGCGAACGTCATGCGCTGGGAGAAGGTGACCCGGTTGTTCCTGCGCACGGCGGAGTTCCTCTGGCAGGAAGGGCACACCGCGCACGCGACCGAAAAGGAGTGCCTCGAGGAGGTGCTGCGCATGCTCGAGGTGTACCGCGACTTCGTCGAGAACGAGCTGGCGATTCCGGTCTATCCGGGCAAGAAGAGCGACGCGGAGCGGTTCGCGGGGGCGCAGGACACCTACACGATCGAAGCGCTCATGAAGGACGGCAAGGCGCTGCAGGCCGGCACCTCGCATCACCTCGGGCAGCACTTCGCCAAGGTGTTCGACATCACCTACCAGGACGAGCAGGGCAAGCGCCAGCACGTGTGGCAGACGTCGTGGGGCGTTTCCACGCGTCTCGTGGGCGCCATCGTCATGACGCACGGCGACGAGCGCGGGCTGCGCCTGCCGCCCAACGTGGCCCCCGTGCAGGCGGTGATCGTTCCCATCTGGCGCAAGGAGGAGGACAAGGCCGCGGTCGCCGAGTTCCTGGTCAAGGTGAAGGAGGCGATCGGCCCGAACGTGCGCATCAAGGTGGATGACCGCGACCAGTACTCGCCGGGCTGGAAGTACAACGAGTACGAGATGCGCGGCGTGCCCATCCGCATCGAGGTGGGGCCGAAGGACGTGGCCAGCTCCGCGGTGATGACCGTGCGCCGCGACACGCGCGCCAAGGAATCCGTGCCCCTCGCCGAGCTGGGAACGCGGCTTCCCGCCATGCTGGCCGACGTGCAGCGCACGATGTTCGAGCAGGCGAAGGCGTTCCGCGAGGAGAACACGGTGCTCGCGCAGACGAAGGAGGAAGTGATCGCCCACTTCAACTCCGAGAAGCGCGGCTTCGTGGCGGTGCCGTGGGACGGCACCGCGGCGTTCGAGGCCGAGATCAAGGAGAAGGCCGGCGCGACCATGCGCTGCATGCCGATCGACGACTCGCGATTCGAGAGCCTGCGCAAGCCGGGCCATCGCGTCGCGCTGTTCGCCCGCGCGTACTGACGGCGGGCTCGGGGCGCGAGGGGGAGGCGGACCGCGTGGAGTGCAGGGATCGCGTGCTGGTGCGGCTGCCGAACTGGCTGGGGGACTCGCTCATGGCGAGGCCCCTGTTGCTCGCGCTGCGGCGCGGCCTGCCGCGGGCGGAGATCACCGCGGTCGGGCCCGCCGGGCTGCTGCAGCTGCTCGCGGGCGACCGGGCGTTCGATCGCGCGTTCGCCCTGCCGCTGGGCGCGGAGGCGTCGGCCGCCCTGCGAACGGCGGCCTTCGGCACGGCGTACGTGCTGCCGCCGTCGTTCTCGAGCGCGTGGCAGGCGTGGCGGTCGGGCGCTCGCGAGCGGATCGGCTTCGCGGGGGACTGGCGCGATGCGCTGCTCACCCGCGCCGTGCGCCGTGGCGCGCGCGGCGACCTGCACCTGTCGCGCGAGTACCTGGCGCTCGGCGAGGCCGGCGGAATCCCCGCGGACGGGCACGCCGTTCCCGCGCTGCCGGTGGAGTGCGAGCCGTTCGAGGCGCTCCGGCGCCTGACCGCGGGGGCGGGCTACGCGGTGCTCGCGCCGGGCGCCCTGTACGGACCCGCCAAGCGCTGGCCGCTCGCGCGGTTCGTGGAGCTGGGACGCGATCTGGCCGTGCGCGGGCTGCGCGTGGTCGCCTGTGGCGGCGCCGCGGAGAGCGCGGACTGCGCGGCGCTGGCCGCCGCGACGGGCGGTGAATCGCTCGCCGGGCTCACGAATCTGATGCAGCAGGCCGCGATCTGCGCGGGCGCGGCGGTGGTCGTCAGCAACGACTCCGGCATGGCGCACCTGGCGGGAGCGGCCGGCGCGCCCACGGTGGCGGTGTTCGGCTCCACGAGCAGCGCGTGGACGGCTCCGCTGGGTCCGCGCGTGCGCGTGGTGCAGCGCCCGACCGTGTGCTCGCCCTGCTTTCAGCGCACCTGCCGCATCGGGTACGCGTGCCTCGAGAACGTCGGCGTCCGCGCCGTCCGAGAAGCGATCGAAGAACTGGGCGCCCTGCGCCGCGAGGGAATCGCATGAAGGTGCTGGTGCACGGGGCTTCGATCGATCCGCAGGGGCGGCTTCGCCACGCGCTGGTGGGACTCGCGCGCCGCGGTCACGCGCTGCAGTGGCTCGAGGGCGACGCGCCCGAGGAGCCGGGCATCACGCCCGTCGCGCGGTTGCGGGACATCCATCACGGCGATGCCGACCTCGTGGTGGGCGAAGGCTCGCCGTGGGACCTGGCGTGGCGCGGCTGGCGGCTGCGCGCCCGCGCCGCCCTGCTCGCCACCAGCGGCCGGCGCCTGGAGCGCTGGGGGCTGCTTGAGCGCTGGGCCTGGGAATCGCTGCACAGCCAGGCGCTGATCGACGAGGAGGACAGCGAGCACGTGCTTCGCCACGTCGGGCACATTCCGCTCGAGCGGTTCGTGCTGTGGGCGGGCGGGGAGCCTTCGTCGGCCCAGCGCCCCGAGTCGCCGGACGTGGAGCTGCTCGAGCGCGCGGGGGAGCGCGCGCTCGCCCGGCAGTTGGGGCCGCTGCGACGGCCGGCGTTCTTCGTGGATCGCGACGGCACGCTGATCGTCGAACACGGCTACCTGTCGGATCCCGCTCGCGTCCAGCTCCTGCCGGGCGTGGCGGCCGGGTTGCGCGCGCTGCAGGCGGAGCGGATCCCGATCATCGTGGTCTCGAACCAGTCCGGCATCGGGCGGGGCAAGTTCACCGAGAGCGGGATGTTCGCGGTGATGGCGCGGCTGCGCGCGGTGCTTCGCGCCGAGGGCGTCGAACTGGACGCGATCTACTACTGCCCGCACGCGCCCGACGGCGGGTGCGAGTGCCGCAAGCCGGGCACGGTGCTGCTCGAGCGGGCCGCCGACGACCAGCAGGCGCTGCTCGTGAGTTCGTGGATGGTGGGCGACAAGCTGCTCGACGCCGCCACCGGCCGCGCCATGGGAGGGACGGGAGTTCTCGTGCGCACGGGCTACGGGCGGGACGAGGAGGAGCGGATCGCGGGCAGCGAGTTCGGCCGTCCGGATCGCGTGTACGAAGGTGTCGGCGAAGCGGCGGCCGCGTTCCTCGCGGTACGCGAGGCGCGCGACAGCGCCTGAGCGTCAGCGGGCCGGGCGCAGGCCCAGGTCGTAGCGCTGGCCGCCATCACCGATGCGGTATTCGACCTCGTAGCCGCCGATGTGCACCTGGTCGGCGCCCACCCAGCGGTCCTCGACCAGATCCTGCAGCTTGCGGGGATAGGAACCCTGCTCGCGGTGGTAGAGGTCGAGCGCGTAACGCAGGTCGCGCACCTGCGCCGCGGCGAACACGTCGTGCTGCGCGGTGGGCCGGGCGTGCAGCGGCGCGGCGGAGCCGGCCAGTCGCAGGAGCGCCATGACGGCCACGATCGACGCCGCGATGGCCAGCTCGCGGACCAGGACGTTGCGCGGGCGCTCGGTCTGGGCGTGGGATTCGGTCTTCTGCGGCGCGGGGAGTCCGGGCTCGCGGCGGCCGTCGAACTCGATCCAGCGCGAGTCCAGCATGCGCTGCAGCGCCTCGTAGGCTTCGTACTCGGACAGCGGCGCCTGCTCGACCACCTCGGCGACCGTGTGCTGGCCGTCGATGATGCCGAAGATGTCGCGCTCCTCGTCGGACAGCGGCTCGTCCGGGTCGGGAAGGTCGCGCACGCTGAGCAGCTGGTAGGGATCGCGGAAGATGGTGACGAACCGCTTCTGCTCGTCCACGCGGCGGGCGGCCTCGATGACCACGCCCTCCATGCTGAGCAGCACGAGCGGCGGGTTGGGCCACTTGGAGTTCGGGTCGAAGCGATACGTGCCGCTGTCCCAGCGCACGATGCGCATGAGGTCGTCGAGGATCTG
>JADLGX010000230.1 GCA_020849095.1 Candidatus Eiseniibacteriota bacterium | reverse complement strand
ATGTCGCGGCCGCAGGCGACCGGGCTGTCGTGGCCCAGCGGCGCCATGACACGGCGCGCCATCACCGACGACGCGAAGCCCGAAGAGACCTACTTCAACCTGGGGCTGTCGCACGGCATTCCCGGCATCCTCGCCATTCTCGCGCGGCTCGCGACGTTTCCCGCGCTGCGCGAACGCGCGCTGCGGCTGCTCGCGGGCGGCGCGGCGTGGTTCGCAAAGCAGCGCCTGGCGCCCGGCGGCATCGGCGCCTACCCCGACTACGTGGCCGACGACATCGCGCCCGAGCCCGCGCGGCTCGCGTGGTGCTACGGCGATCCCGGTGTCGCGTGCGCGCTGTGGTCCGCCGCGCAGGCGCTGGACGACCGCGAGCTTCGCGCCCTGGCGCTCGATGTGGCGCACGTGGCGGCGCGGCGATCGTTCGACACCTCGCAGGTGGTGGACGCCGGGCTGTGCCACGGCTCGGCCGGCGTGGCGCACCTGTTCAACCGGCTGCACCAGGCCAGCGGCGATGCGCTGCTGCGCGACGCGGCGATCGCGTGGTTCGAGCGCACGCTGGAGCGCGTCACCGACCGGCCGGCCATCGCGGGGTTCCCCACCTTCTGCTTCGAGCGCGACCGAAACGGCGAGTACGTCGAGGACCCGGGCCTGCTCACCGGCGCGGCCGGAACGGGGCTCGCGCTGATCGCCGCGATCAGCGCGACGGATCCGGAGTGGGATCGCTTCCTTCTGGTCGATTCGGCCGGCTGAGCTCAGCGTAGAGCCCGCCCGCGCGCAGCAGCTGCTCGTGGGTGCCGCGCTCCCCGATGCGCCCGCGGTCCATGACGACGATCAGGTCGGAGTCCACCACCGTGCTCAGCCGGTGCGCGATCACGATGCGCGTGCAGGTGGCCTTGCGCAGGCTCTCGTACACGCGGCGCTCGCTGCGCGCGTCCAGGTGGCTCGTCGCCTCGTCGAGCACGAGCAGCGCGGGGCGCGTGAGCAGCGCGCGCGCGAGCGCGATGCGCTGGCGCTGTCCGCCCGAAAAGTTGCTCCCACCCGCCACGAGCCGCGTTTCCAGCCCCAGCGGCAAACTCGCAACCTCGCGCCCCAGGTCGGCCTCGCGCACGGCGCGCGCGATGTCCTCGATGGGCGCCTCGGCGCTCGCCATGGCGATGTTCTCGCGGATGGTGGCGCCGAACAGGTAGGGATGCTGCGGCACGAACCCGATCTGGCGGCGCAGCGACACCACGTCGTGCGCGGCCAGGCTGGCGCCGTCGAACAGCACGCGCCCTTCGGTGGGCGCGTAGAGCGCGGCGATGAGCCGGGCCACCGTGGACTTTCCCGAGCCCGACGGCCCGACGATCGCCACCTGCGAGCCCGCGGCGATCTCCAGGTCCACGCCGTCCACGGCCAACGGGCCCTGCTCGGCGTAGCGGAACGACACGCGCTCCAGCGTGAGCGCGCCGCGCAGCGCCGGCGCCGCCGGCAGCGCCGCGGCCTGCTCGGGCTCGCGGCTGAGCACCTCGTCCACGCGGTCGATGTAGCTGCCCAGCTGCTGGAACTCGAGCGCGGTGGAGACGAGCGAACCCAGCGGGTGCAGGAACGCGCCAGCCAGCGCCGACATGGCCAGCATGGTGCCCAGCGACAGGCTGCCCTGCAGCACCAGGTGCGCGCCGAACGCCAGCACCACCAGCGGCGAGGCCAGCTCCAGCGCCAGCAGAAGCGAATCCACGAGCGCCGACAGCCGGCCGCGGCGCAGCGTCACGTTGAGAACGTCCACGAACAGGTTGGACCACACCTCGGTGGCGCGGCGTTCGGCGCCCGAGGTCTTGAGCGTCTCGATGCCCTCGATCACCTGCACCTGGTAGTTGGACGAGTCCGCCTGCGCCTGCAGCGCCTCGCCCATCAGCTCGCGGTAGCGCCCCTGCGAGGCGAAGAACACCGCCATGCGGACGGCGCCCAGCGCCACCACCAGCAGGCCGAGCCCCGCGTGCGTCGCCAGGATCACCGCGAGGTAGCCCGCCACCAGCAGCCCGTCGAGCAGCCCGGTCATGGCCGCCGAGGTGAGCGACTCGCGGATCACGGCGTTGGAGTTGAGCCGCATCATGAGATCGCCCGTCTGCCGCATCTGGAAGAACGGGAACGGCAGCCGCAGCAAGTGCTCCAGGAAGCCGATGCTCATTTCCAGGTCGAGCCGGGTGCGAAGCGCCAGCAGCAGGTGGGCGCGCACGAACGACGCGAAGAACGAGTACAGCGCCACCAGCGCGATGCCCGCCGACAGCACGGCCAGCAGCGACACGTCCTGGCGCGGCAGCACGCGATCCACCACGGTGCCGGTCACCAGTGGCAGCGCCATGGCGAGCAGCTGGAGCAGCAGCGACAGCACCACCGTGCGCCCGAGCAGCCCGGAGCGCAGGGTGACTCGCCGCGCGTAGCTCCACAGGCGCGACGCCTCGCGCGACTGCACCTGGAACTCGTCGGTGAGCTCGAACAAAATCGCGACGCCCGTGAACGCGCGCGCGAACTCGTCCGCGCGCACGTGGCGCGGGCCGCCCTCGGGGTCCACGATGTCCGCGCCTCCGGCTCGGGCGCGCTCGAGCACCACGAAGTGGCTCATGCGCCAGTGCAGGATCGACGCCGGCGGCAGCAGCGCCAGATCGGCGGGCTCCAGCTTGACCGCCCGCCCGCGCAGCCCGAACGTGCGCGCCGCCTCGAGCAGTTCGAACGCCGACACCCCGTCGCGCGCCGAGCCGATCCGGTCGCGCACCTCGTCGAGCGACACGTGCCGGCCGTGGTACGCCAGCACCATGGCCAGGCTGGCCGGGCCGCAGTCCGCGGTGTTGAGCTGCTGCACGTGCGGCACGCGCCGGCGCGTGAGCCTGCCGAACAGCGCGCTCATTTCGCCGCCTGCAGCGCCAACTGCGAGAGCAGCGTGCGTTTGCCCACGCGCACGTACGCCACGCCCGTCCAGCCCGGCGCCAGCCGCGGCTCGGCCGCGCGCAGCGACTCCGGCACCGCGGCCACCGCGAGCACCACCGGCGAGGGCAACGCGGGCACGTCGCCCGCGGCGCCGCCCAGCCATGCGCGGGCACGCTCGGGGCCGAGGTTTTCCGCGAGCGGCTCGCCCAGCGTGAGCGCGAGCCGCACGCGGCTGCTCTCGCCCATGTCCACCACCACGCGCTGTCCCGCGCGCAGCGTGGAGCGCGACTCCACGGGCAGCAGCAGCACCACCTCGAGGGACCGGCCTCCTCCGGCGGCGCGCCGCACGACGGCCTCGCCGCGCACGTCCACGCCGATGGGCGCCAGCGCGGCGAACGCCAGCGCGCCCGCAAAAGTCAGCACCAGCGTGCCGAACGCCCAGTGCTTCCAGAGCGGAGACACGCGCAGCGGCACGCCGTGCTCGCGGCCGCGCAGGTACTCCTCGATCGCCTCCTGGCGGAACAGCGGATCGCCGCGCTGGGGCCCCACGGGTTCGCTCACGCGCGCGCCCCAGCGCCCGGCGCCTGCCGCGCGCGCGCCGCCAGCGATCCGTACGCGTTCTCGAGGTAGTGGTGGATCACCATCTCCTGTGCGCGCTGCGACGAACGCAGCACGCGGTTGGCGTGCATGTGCAGCAGGCTCGCGAGCAGGTCCTCCACCGTCACCGTCAGCCGCCCGTCGCGGTCCAGGCGCAGCAGCCCCTCGACGTGCGGACGGATGTCCTCCGAACGCCGCGCCAGCCGCTGCGCGCCCTCGGCGAGCAGCCCGCGTTCGGGGCCCGCGCCCGAGACCAGCGCCTCGAGCGCGCGGCGCTGCTCTCGATACCGGGCCATCATGCTCTTGCGCGCCGCCGTGTCCACGTGGAACTCGTCCGCGAACGCGCGCGCGAGGCGCTGCATGAGCGCGAGCCTCGCGCCCAGCGCCAGGCCGAAGTCCGACATCAGCCGGTCCATGCCCATCATCACGAACCGCCAGCGCGCATCGAGCCCGCTCTCGCCCGTGGCCATCTCGAGCAGGTCCAGAGCCGCGAGCGAGTCGTGGCGGAAGATCTCCTCGCACTCGAGCACCGCCGCCGCGCCGCCGTAGCGCGTGACCTCGCGCACGTAGGGCTGCAGCGCCAGCCGGTGCGCGCCGCCCGCGGCCAGCAGCGGCGCCAGCCCATCGCGCAACGCGGGCAGCGCCGTGTCCAGCAGCCGCGCGGGCTCACCGCGCAGCCGCAGGCGCACGTGCCACTGCGGATCGGCGTAGCGCACGAAGTAGCCGGTGCGCACCACGCCCGAATCCAGCTGTTCGCGTAGCAGGGGCGCGACCACGCCCGTCAGCACCTGGTCCGCCGCCGCCGGGCCGCAGTAGACGTGCGCGGTCAGCCACTCCGAACCCGGCTGGAACGTGGCATCGCGCGCCGTGCGGTCGGCGTCGGCGTGCTTCGTCCGCACGCGCTCGGGAGGCACCGGCGTGGCGCGGCGCACGATGGGAATCACGATCTCGTTGGTGAGCCGGCCCTCGGGAGTTCGCACGGCGTCCATGCCGTCGCCCGGGATCAGCTCCTGCAGCGCGAACGGCTGGGAGGGCGACAGCTCGGCGAGAAACGCCGCCACGGAGAGCGGCTGGTCCAGGTCCACCGGCAGCACGTTGTCGGCGTTCGACAGCCCCACGAAGCGCGGCAGCGCGCGCTCGGCGCGCCAGCGCTGCACCTCGAGGAACGCCGCGTGCCCGTCCGGCGCGCACAGGCGCTTCGCCTCGTCGGCGCGCGCGTTCCACTGCTGGCGCGACAGGATCAGCCGGCCCATGCGCACGCGCGGCAGGCGCGGCTGGTGTTCGAGCGGCCCCCAGTTCCACGACACGCCCTCGACCGCTCCCTCGGCCTGCAGCGCCGCCAGGAAGCGGTACAGCCCCAGGCTCTTCCAGCCCGTGAAGTGCGCCGACGTGAGGCGGGGCCGCACGTCGCGCCCCAGCGCGCGGGAGCGCAGCGCCACGCGCCCGGACTCGAGCCTCACCGTGAGATCGGATGCCTGCAGAGTGCGCTCGGGAGCGGCGCCGGAGGCGCCGAGATACGAAAGCTCGTGGTCGCGCAGCAGCGGGCGCGCGAGCACGTTGCCCGTGCGTCCCTCGGGCAGGTGCACGATCTCGAAGTAGGTCAGGTCCGGGCGCAGCGCCTCTTCGGCGCGCAGGTGTTCGCGAACGCGGGCCAGCAGCCGCGCATCGCCGT
>JADLGX010000229.1 GCA_020849095.1 Candidatus Eiseniibacteriota bacterium | reverse complement strand
GTAGCGGTGCTGTTCGAGCAGCAGCAGGGCGAGGTTGGTCGTGGGCGTTCCCGTGGGCAGCCCGATGCGGCGGTAGCACTCGAGCGCGCGCTGGAAGTACGAGGTGGCGCGCGAGCGGCTGCCGGAGCGCACCTCGATGGCGCCGAGGTTGTTCCACGCGTCGGCCTGGTCGCGAAGGTCCCCCACCTCGATCGCGCGGCGGATGACGTCGCGATAAATGACCTGCGCGTCGCGCGGCTTGCCCTGAGCGCGGAGCGTGCGCGCCAGCCCTACCTTGGCGCTCAGCTCGCCGCCGATGTCCACGCCGCCGGACAGGAGAAGCACCGCCGCGCGGTAACCACGCTCGGCGCGCACGAGCCGGCCCTCCTGCAGGTCGAGGAACGCCAGCCCGAGCCTCGCGTTGCCCTGCAGGCCCGGGCGATCCAGGTTGCGGCTGACGCGCATCAGCTCGCGGTAGACCGGCAGCGCCGCCGCCGGCCGCTCCTGGAACATGAGCACGCGGCCCTTGGCGAGCAGCGCGCGCGACCAGGTGAGCGAATCGCGCCGGGCGCGGGCGATGCCGATCGCGTGCTCGGCGTCGCGAATGGCGTCGGCGTAGCGCCGGAAGTACATGTGCACCGAGGCGCGGCGGGACGTCATGGCCGCATCGAGCGAGCGGTCGCCGGTGGCGCGCGCGGAGGTGACGAGCGAGTCGAGGAGTGCCGTGGCGGTTTCGGCGCGGCCCTTGGCGTACAGCGAGTCGATGCGGGCGAGCAGCCTCGCGTGCGGGTCACGCGTCGCGGCGGCGGCCGTTCCGGCCAGCACGGCGACCGCGACGATCGAAATGAGAACAGCAACTCGGGCGAAGTTCGGCGCGCTGTTCGACATGGGGCTCCGGCACACGGACTTGGGGACGGCGGCGGGCGGGGCAGTATAGGCAGCGGGCCGCGATCCGTGAAGCGTGTGACGGCACACGAACGCGCGGCCGGGAGTCCGGCCCGGCCGCGCGTTCGGTGAAGGGTGCGGCGCTACTCGGCGGTCACCGGCTCGATGACGGCGCGCACGCAGGCGACCGAGTCCGCCGGGAAGCCGCCCTGGGAGGCATGCTCGCGGACCATGGCTTCGTTCGGTGCCAGGTAGACACAGTAGATCTTGTCTTCGGTGACGTAGCTGTGGATCCACTGGATCTGCGTTCCCATGCGGTTCAGCACGCCGCAGGACTTCTGCGAGATGCCCTGAAGCTCGGCCGGCGACAGCTTGCCGGCGCCGGGAATGTTCCGCTCGATGACGTACTTGGGCATGTCTGCTCCTGGATGAGGGCGAGTGGGTGCGCACGTGCCGGTGGGCGGTGCTCGACTCCTTTACGTCCGAGCCGGGCGAAGCGAACTCGCCAATTGCGGCGCGCCCCGGGGCGGCACGGGCCGTGCAGAAGCGCCGGGCCATGGAAGAGCGGCTGGATGTACGGGCGCGCGGCGCCGGGTGGCCGAAGGAGGCGCGGGTCGAACGCGCGGCGCATGCGTGGCTGGCGGGTTACGTGGCCACCGCGCGCAACGCCAAGGGCCGGGCGCTCGCGCGCACGCGGGTGCATCGCTACCTCCTTCCGCTGCTCGGGCCGTGTCCACTGCGGTTACTGACCGGCGACGACGTGCGCGGCTACCGGCTCGACCTGGAGGCCCGAGGCCTGGCGCCGCTGACCGTGACGCACATCCTGAGCGACCTGCGCGCGCTGCTTCTGTGGGCGGTGTCCGAGGGGCGGCTCGAGCGCAGCCCGTTTCCGCGCCGGGTGCTGCCGCGGGTCCAGGAGCGCCCGCCCGCGGGGCTGCTGCCGCTGGAGGTGAAGCTGCTCGAGGGACTGCCAGACCCGTGGGGATTCGTGCTGCGGCTGCTGCTGGGCACGGGCCTGCGCTGGGGCGAGGCCTGCCGGGCGCGGGCCGAGCACGTGCGCGGCGAGTGGCTAGAGGTTGCGCAGACCAAGTCGGGCCGCATGCGGCGGGTGCCGCTGCGCATGGAACTGCTGATGGAGGTGCGCGCGCGCAGCGGCGACCTGGTGCCCTTTGCCGCGGGCAGCCCGGGATCGTTCGCGCGGACGGTGCGGCGCAAGACCGGCATTGCGCGCTTTCATCCGCACCGCTGCCGGCACACGTTCGCCATGCGCTGGCTGGAGTCGGGCGGCAGCCTGGCCGTGCTGCAGGAACTGCTCGGGCACCGCGACCTGTCCACCACCATGCGTTACGCGCGCGTGAGCGCGGACCTGGTGAGCCGCGAGGCGGCGCGCGTGGAGTCGCTGCGTGCGAAGCGGTCCGAAAAGTAGCCCGCGGACGTGAGGGGCCGCTCTCCGCAATCGTCATGGCCTCGTCAGGTGTACGTCTTTGGTTGCCGTTGGTGTCAGTCGGACATTGGCCTATCGTCGGCCTGTCGCGACGAACATGTCGCGCGACTTCGAAGTCAGTCCCGGCGCGCGAGCCACGCTCGAGTTCATGCGTCGTTCCGCCGGGTTTCGGGAGGTAAGCAAACATGTCCCAGAAGCCCCACAACGCATTCGCGATGGCGCAGGCCCAGTTCGACAAGGTCGCGGACCAGCTCGGGCTCGACGAGGCGACGCGGCAGATGCTGCGCGATCCCATGCGCGAGTACCACTTCAGCATTCCCGTCCGCATGGACGATGGCTCGGTGAAGGTGTTCCGCGGTTTCCGGGTACAGCACAACGACGCGCGCGGTCCCGGCAAGGGCGGCATTCGATTCCACCCGCAGGAAACCGTGGACACGGTGCGGGCGCTGTCGATGTGGATGACCTGGAAATGCGCGGTGGTCGACATTCCGCTCGGCGGCAGCAAGGGAGGCGTCGTCTGCGATCCGCACAACCTCAGCTCGCGCGAGCAGGAGGCGATCTGTCGTGGCTGGGTGCGCCAGATCTCGCGCGAGGTCGGCCCGCTCGTGGACGTGCCCGCGCCGGACGTGATGACGACCGCGCAGCACATGCTGTGGATGCTCGACGAGTACGAGACCATTCACCGCGGCCACTTCCCCGGCTTCATCACCGGAAAGCCCGTGGGAATGGGTGGATCGCTGGGCCGCACCGAGGCGACGGGGTTCGGTGTCGTGTTCACGATTCGCGAAGCGCTCAAGGAACTCGGCCTCAAACCCGACCAGACGTCCGCGAGCGTTCAGGGCTTCGGCAACGTCGCGCAGTACGCCATCCGGCTCTACCAGCAGCTCGGCGGCAAGGTGACCTGCGTCTCATCGTGGGACCATGCCGATCAGGTGTCCTATTCGTTCCGCCGTAAGGACGGTGTGGTGCTCGACGAACTGCTCGGCATGACCGACTCCTTCGGGGGTGTCGACAAGGCGAAGGCCGCAGCCGCGGGCTACGAGGTGCTTCCCGGCGACGACTGGATCGCCGAGGAAGTGGACATCCTGATTCCAGCTGCAATGGAGAACCAGATTCGCGGGGACAACGTCGACCGGATCCACTCCCGCGTGAAGCTGATCGCGGAGGGCGCGAATGGCCCGACCACGCCCGAGGCCGACAGCGTCATCCAGGCCCGCGGCATCTTCG
>JADLGX010000228.1 GCA_020849095.1 Candidatus Eiseniibacteriota bacterium | reverse complement strand
TCACCGGACGCAGCCGCGCGGGATTCGGGAACGCCTTGAAGCTGCCGCTCACCAGCGGGCCCGCCGAAGCGGCCACCGCCACGCTCGTGCGCGAGGCCGGCAGCGACGACGTGCGCGCGGGATCGCCGCCGATCATGGGCCACGAGTTGGCGATCGCGTCGTCGAACGCGACGGGCAGCGAATAACCGTAGAGCAGCGTGTCGCGGTCGGGCGCGACCAGGTCGAGCCGGCCGTCGCGGTCGAGATCGGCGGCCAGCGCGCCACCGGCGGCTCCGGCGCCCGTGGCCAGTGGCCAGCCCGAAATCGGACGGCCCGAAGACGCGAGCGCGGCCAGCATGCCGCTGCCGTTGAGCACGACGATCTCGCTGCGGCCGTCGTGGTCCACATCCAACGCCAGCGCGGGCGACGAAGTGGGCAGCGCCTCGGTGGTGCTGAGCCGCGGCCAGCCGGGCGACGGCGAGCCGTTGCGGTTCACGAACGCCACCTTGGAGTGGATCGTCTGCACGAGCACTTCGGGAAAGCCGTCGCCGTCGGGGTCACCGGCGCCCAGGCCCGCGACGATCGTGTCGCCGAACGCATTGCCCCAGCCGCTCAGCGGTGAGCCGGAGGGACAGAACGCCCACAACCGGTCGGCGTGGTGCGCGACCAGCGACGGCCCGTCGGACGGACAGGTGGCGTCGGCGTTCGCGCCCTCGCCACCCAGCTTGATCCAGAGGAAGTCGGGCTCGAAGCCCGCCGCACCGACCCGGCGCGGCCACATGGACAGGAACGGCGCGTTGCCGCCGGTGCCCGGGAACGTCCAGGCCGCGACGTCACCCTGCTCGCCACCGGCCGCCACCATGAAAGGCAGCGCGGCGATGCCGCCGTCCGGCCGGGTGGGCGGAGTCAAGACGGGCGCGACCGGTCCCCACACCGCGAGCCGCCCGCGGATGCCGCCCGCGAGCGCCACCTGCGAGCGCTCGAGGATCGAGCCGTTGGGCGCGAGCGAGTAGACGAAGCCATCCTCGGCGCCGGCGAAGATCACGATGTTCGGCCACACGCCCGCGATGACGGGCGGCGTGCTCGCGCGCGCGGGCAGCTGCGCCGGCCAGCCGCTCAGCGCGGCGCCATTGCGGTCCAGCAGCCACACGCGTCCGCCCACCGTGTCGGCCGCGCTGCTCGGCTGCGTGGTCACCGCGAACACGGCCGGGCCCGTGGCCAGGTCGGGATCGCCGATGAGCGTCGCGGCCATGAGCGGCATGGGCCGGCGGTCGAGTCGCGCGAACACCGGGGACGGCCCCGTCAGCCCGCCACCCGTGGGGCGCACGGCGAACAGCGCCGAGCTGTCCGCGCCCGTGGTGTCCCCTCCCGCCCAGCACACTTCCAGGTTGCGGTCGCCGTCGGCGTCGATGGCCAGCAGCGCGGGGCCTCCCGGAGGAAAGCTGGCGACCTGCGGGAACGCGGCCAGCTGCCACGTGCGGTTGGCCACGAAGTGCATGGTCTCGGAAGCGTCGTCGAGGAAGTCCACGCGCATGTGCGGGCGCGTGCCCGTGTTGGCGATGAGGCGCGGCGAAGTGGAGTCGCTCAGCGAGGCGGCGGTGCTCCGCTGCCACGGATCGAGCGGGCTGCCGAGCAGGTAGGGCGAGCCGGGATCGCCCAGGTCGTCGAGCCCGTCGGCCTCGAGCACCTGGAGTCCCTGACGCGAGTAGTTGGTGTTGAGCCCGAAGTCCGGGTTCATGCGCAGCGACCAGTCGAACGGCACCACGCTCTCGTCCACGTGCCACGCCAGGATGCCGCCGCCGGGCAGGAGCGCGTCGTACTCGAACCGGTCGGGCGTCTTGGGCCCCAGCACCACGCGCGACAGGCTGTCGGAGTCCAGCTGCAGCAGCGTGTCGGCCGGGTTCAGGTAGCGGTTCTCGAGCAGCACGTACTCTTCGGTGGACATGGGCAGCTTGTAGAACACGTTGCTGCGCTGGTTGCCGGTCAGCGCCGTCGTGTCGCCCCACGTGGGCACGCGAATGTCCATCCCGTCGCCGATGAAGTTGCGCTGGAACGGATCGATGGTCGGCGGCAGCAGCCCCACGGCGTAGATCTCGGTCTGGTCCGGCAGCAGCACGCGCGAGCCCACCAGGTTGCCGCTGTCCATGAGCGACCAGTAGCCCGCCATGGGATAGCCCGAGTCGATGTTGTACACGTCGAGGAAGCCGAAGAGGTTGTGCCCGTTCTCGTGCGCGATCACCCCGTTGATGGCGCCGTAGTAGCCGTCCTGGTTGATCGTCTCGGGAATGAAACAGGCGCGATCGATGGGCCGGTCGAGATTCCACTGCGCCGAGTCGGGGAACACCACCACGTCGGTGTCGCCCAGGAACACGGTGAACGAAGGAATGTCGTGCTTGGAATCCTGGCGCAGGTCGCTCTGCAGGTCGCTGCCCGCGTGCACGATCATGAATCGGTCGTACGTCTGCCACGGAATGCGCTGGCCCGCCGCGGTGGACTGCGAGTCGGCCGCGAAGAACATGAGCCGGAACATGTCCACGGCGGCGCGGTACACACCCTGGCCGAATGCCCACGGCCCCAGGTCCGCCAGGTCGTTCAGGTGGTAGGCGCTGTCGGACTCCGCCGGCCACACGTCCACCTGGAGCACGACGCGGCCGAACGACTGCACGTCGTAGTAGCGCTCGAGCGCGCGCGCGTGGCTGTCGTAGAAGCGCTTGTTGTGTGGGGCACGGTCGATGGGCGGCAGCAGCGTGTCGGGGCCGCTCAGGTCGAAGCGGCCATCTCCGCTCGATTCGCTTCCGCCGCGATCGTTGAGAAAGTCGATCCGCAGGAACGCCATGCGAATGGTGTCCGGCGGCGTGAGCCCGGCGCGGGCGGCGGAGCCGCGCGGCGCCCCGAGCGGCTTGCGCCAGCCGGCGCGGCGCGAGGCGCTCAGCGAGCGGTCGATGTTCAGCCCCGCGCCCATCGCCGCCTGCTTGAGCGGCAGCGTCAGGCGCTGGCGCTTTTCGCGCAGTTCGAGCGCCGTGCGTTCGGCGGGAGTCATGGGGCGCGCGGGAACGCCGGCGCGCGCACGGCCGTCGGCGGGCTGGACGCGGCGGACGGACAGCGCTTCATGCGCAGCGGCCGCACCGGCCGACAGGGCCAGCGCGGCCGCCGCGAGAAACAGGACGACACGAGTGGACAGCGAGTTCGATCGCACGAGTTCGATTAGAAGTGGTAACCCAGCGTGATCTTGCTCACGTTCGGCAGGCCGGAGTCACGCGCCTGCGGGATGCTCGCGTAGTCCATGCTCAGAGCCTTCCAGCCGATGCCCAGGCCGTACGTGAGGTCCTTGATCTCGCCGAGCGGATCCGAGTAGTAGCCGATGCGGCCGGCGATCTGGTCGGTGTACTGGATCTCGAGACCGACGTTGTACGTGCGGAACTTGTTGGTGACGAGCGACTGGTTGAAGTCGGCCACGGTGAGGAGCTGGAACTCCTTGCCCGTCATCGCCTGCCACGCCATGCCCATCTTGAGGTTGCGGGACAGCGGGCTCTTCTGGTCCTCGTTGAGGAACGTCACGCTGGGGCCCACGTTCTGCAGGTTCATGCCCAGACGCAGCCGCGCGGCCGGAATGCGGTAGAGCGCGCCCACGTCGAGACCGAACGTGGAGCCGACGCCCGACAGGTCGTCCGGCGCGAGCTGGATGCGGATGAACTTGAGCGAGGCGCCCACGCTCATCTCGGGCAGCAGCTTGAGCCCGTAGTAGAGCGCCGGCGAGACCTCGTTGGAGCCGAACTGGCCGAGCACGGTGCCGGACTCGTTGGTGCGGTCGCTGGTGCCGTACGAGAGGAACACCAGTCCCACGCCCCACGCGCCGCCGCCCGACATGGGGTGCACGTAGGTGGCGAAGTTGTAGCTGACGTCGTTCGCGAGGCCGGGCACGAGCTGGGCGTAGGTCACCTCGACCGCGGACTTGTTCACGAAGCCCAGTCCGGCCGGGTTCCACCACGTCACACCGGTGGCGTCCTCATCGAGCGCGACCCCCGCGGCGCCCATGCCGTTCTGGCGCGCGCCCGGCTGGATGTCGAGCGAACGCCCGGTGCCCTGCGCCAGCGCGGAAGTCGCGAGGCAGGAAACCAGCAGCACGGTCAGCAGCAACGAGTAAGGCAGACGCATGGAATACTCCTCTGGTAGACACAGTCCCCGCCGGGCGGGGTTTCGGACGCGGGATACTACACCGCTCCAAGCCATGCAGTTCCACTTTTCTGCCACCACCGGGGGCCAGAAGCGGGTGAACGCGCCCGCCGGTCAGCGGTTCAGGACGACGATGCGGCCCTGCGAAGAGGCCTTCTGGGCCGCGCTGCTGCTTCCATCGGCCTCCCGGCCGTTGACGAATACGCGGAACAGGTAGGTGCCGTTGGCGAGGGGATCTCCCTCGTCGTCCCGGCCGTCCCACGGAATCTGGACCTGGCCGAGCCCTCCCCGGCTGGAGAGCGTGCGGATCAGCTTGCCGCTGACCGTGTAGACCTTGATGAGCGTGTTGACCGAGTCGCCCGGCGCGTCCACCACGAACGTGGCCCCCGCCCCCGCGCCCGACGAGGACAGCGGGTTGGGGAACGCGAAGGCGCGCGTGATGCCCAGCTTGGGAGTCTCGACCACGTCGAACTCGATCGTGGCGCTGGAGCGGTGCTGGGACGCGGTGATGCCCGTGGCCAGGTTGTCCGCCGCGCTGACGCGGATCTTGTGGCGCCCGGGCGTGAGCCCCGGCAGCTGGAAGGTCGCCGTGCCCTGCTGGTAGGAGTCGGCCGCGTACCGGAACGACGAAGTGATGTCCACGCGCGACGTGGTGTTGTCGTCAATGGTGACCACGATCGAGTTCTGCAGCGCGTGACCGGTGGTCATGACGCCGCTCACGTCGAAGATGTCGGCGCGCAGCGTCGCGTCGGGGCGCACGGCGGTGGAGCCGCCGACGAACCCGAGCGTGATGCGCGGAGGCTCGGTGTCGCTCGTGCCCGCGCTTCCGGTGGCGAGCGTGGTGGCCAGCGCGCCCGAGCCGTCGAGCGAACTGGTGCCCGCGCCCGACGTGCCGCTGATGTAGCTGCGCACGCGGCCCGACGCGCCCAGCGTCGCGTCCATGGGCACCACGAAGCGCCCCTCGAACTGGCCGTTCGTGATGCTCACGTCGCCGTGATAGATGGTGCCGGCCTCGTAGCGGAAGTCCACGCTGTAATACGTGCAGGGAATCTCGGTGCCCGTCGCCGCCAGCGGCGCGGAGTCCTCGATGAGCACGCTCGCCACGCCCTCGAACGGCAGCGCGCTCCCTCCCGGCGACTCGGTGACCGTGCCGGTGAACGTGATCGTCTGGCCCCGCTGCAGCGTGGTGACCGGGGCGCCGTTGGCGTCCGTCAGCGCGATCTCGGTCCACAGCCGCGGCGCGTTGAGCACCGTGGCCGCGTCGCCCATGAGCTGGTACTTGGCGTTGTTGGTCGGACCCGTTCCCGGCGCGCTGATCTTGGCCGACAGCAGCGCCGCCGACAGCGGCACGTGGTACTGCCCGGCGCCCAGCAGCGTGATGCCGTTCACCACCAGGTCCTCGCGGCGGAAGATCTGGTCGTAGAGGTACTTGTTGAGCTGGCTGTTGTCCGAGCTGAACGCCTGCTCGGTGGCCGAGATCACCGCGACGCAGCCGCCGTTCGCGGTCATCACGAGGCGCTCGCCCAGGCTCTGCACGGTCGGGTCGTTGAACTTGCCCACGTCGCAGGAGGCGGCGACGAACACCGGCATGCGCGTGCCGTTCGCGAGCGTTCCGGCGTCGCTGTCGATGAACACACTCTCGTCCGTGATCTTGAACGGGCTGCCGTGACCGACGTAGTTGAACAGCCCGGTGCCCGCGTCGAGGTGCGTGCGGATGTCCGCGCGCGCGCCGGGACGCGAACCGCCCGGCCCCTCGGGGTACGTGTGCAGGTAGACGTACGTGCGGTCCACGTGCAGCGGGATGTGGTTCTGGTTCAGGTCGTCGGTCTGGCTGATGTGCGCCCAGCCCAGCGGGTCGCAGTTCTCGCCCTGCAGGTCGTTGTCCGCGATCAGCATGACGTCGTTGCGGTACTCGCCCGAGGGCGCCGAGCGCTCGTAGAGCAGCACCTTCTTCCGCACCACGTCGAGCGCGGTCACCGCGTCGTCGGCCGGCAGGCGCCCGCCGAAGAAGTCGGGAATGAACAGCGTCGAGCTGGCGGCGTCCACGTTGAGCAGCCAGTCGTCGGTCGCGAACTGGCGCTTGAGGCGGAAGTTGTCGTCGAAGCCGTTCTCGTAGGTGGGCAGCAGCGTTCCCGGCTGCCCGTCCGGCGCGCGGCCGGTGAGGTTCTTGAAGTCGTACGAGGCGTCGCCGATGAACGTGACGAAGCGCGGCCGGCGCGACCAGTTGTAGAACGCCGCGCGCAGGAAGTTGCGGATCGCGGCCGGGTCGGTGCGGCCGCCCGAGAACTGGTCGTACAGCGCCGACACCGGAATGGTCTTGGTCAGGTAGGGCGCGGGCTCGCCCGCGAGCGGCAGCCGGGCGGCGCGCGCCGCGGCCAGCGTGTCGGCGGCCGACTTGAACGCGTCGTAGTAGATCACGAGGTAGTCCGCGCCGTTGGCCGCGTCGCGCAGGTTCTGCAGGCTCGTCACGGGCGCGTCCCCGATCAGCGTGCGGTTGTAGCGCGCGACGGTCACGAGCGAGTCCGGCAGCACGCGGAAGCGGCGCGAAGCGCCCTGCGGCGCGTCGAACGCCAGGTACCAGCCGTCGGTGCGCTGCGCCCACTGCGGCGCGGGCACGGTGTACTCGGCGGGGCGAAGCGGGTCGGTGACGTCGAACAGCCGCGGCATGAGCGCGCGGACGAACGGCCCCACCTCGTAGTGGAACGTGCCCGGCGCGGCCGGCGAGCGGAACTCGAGCTGGTCGTTCTCGGGCTGAAGGAAGCGGTGGTAGTAGAACTGGAACCAGGCGAGCGCGCTCTTGTCCACGCGGCCCGTGCACGACGTGGACACCGAGGGCACGCGCACGTCCACCACGTTGCCGAACCGGCGCAGGAACACCGCGGTCGTGTCGATCGTGGTCTGGCCGCCGCGGCGGGCCAGGAAACTGAACCACGCCCGGCGCGGCACCACCACCGTGCTGCCGCCCGTCAGGGTCACGTCGAGATAGTGGTCGGGAATCGTGGACGAGCAGCTCGCGAACTCGGCGTTGTCCGTGAGCCCCCACTGGCGCAGCCGGAACCGCGCCGCCTGCGTGGTGTCGGCGTACGGCAGGTCCACCACGGTCGGCAGCGCGCTGCCGGGCGACATGATGGTCCAGAACCACTTCTCCCAGAACAGCGTGCTCCCGCGCGGCGTGGCGTCCGGCGCGTACGTGAGGTCCTTCTCGAAGTGAACGCGCTCCAGCGTGGTCGTGACCGGCACGGGGCTGTCGCCCGGCAGCAGCGGCAGCGACGCGGTGGGAATGCGCAGCGGCGTGCCCAGCGTGGTGTCGTCCCCGGCGACGAACGTGAGGTAGTAGTAGTTGCGCGTGTCGTACGGGTGGTCCAGGAACAGCGTGTCGGGCAGCGACGAGTCGTAGTCGTTCGCCCAGCCGCTCGGCCCCTGCGCGAAGAAGTACAGGTAGTCGGTGTTCCATCCGAACTTGCCGTCGGGCGCGCTGTTGGTGGGCGGCGCGGGATTGCTGGTGTCGAACGTGCCGATGGCCACCTGCTGGTAGTCGCAGCTGTCGCAGAAGTCGTCCTGCGGAATCACCGGGTAACCCGGCAGGCAGAAGAGCCGGAGCCGGTCGAACGACACCGTGTCGGCCGCTTCGCTGAACGCCGCCAGGTTGCGCACGCTGGAGAAGTCCACGGAGTAGAAGCCCGACTGCTCCACCGCGATCCGCACCCACAGGTGACCGGCGAACCGGCTCGTGGCCGGCGGCAGCGCCAGGCCCGCGGCGGCGGTGGGGATTCCCATGCGGCGCGCGCCCTCGGCCAGCGCGCGCGTGGACGGGCGGCGCCACTGCTTGCCCTGCTCGTAGTTGAGCAGCGACTGCTCGTACACCACCTCGAACGGGTCGGAAGGCTCGGCCGGAGCGCCGAGAGAGCCCATCACCTGCACCTGCACGTCCACGTCCACGCGGCGCGCCAGAGTGAGGCGGCGCGCGGCGGGCTCGTAGGCGGCGGGCAGGATCTCGATGCGCGCGACGCGCTGGTTGCGCACCCACGACACGTCGAGCAGGCGCGCGGCCTGCGGCACGGCGCTGCCGGCCACGCCGTAGCGCTCCAGGTTGCGCGCGGGCGCCTCCGAGTTCTCGCCCACCGGCTGCGGGGACAACGTCACGTCGGCGGTGGCCGCGAGTTCGGTGGCGATGGCGTTGACGCGCACGTCGCCCAGCGGCGGAACGGCCACCGTGACGATGCGCACCGGCAGCGCCGGACCGCCGTACTCGCCGCGCAGCTGGTAGCCCGCCAGGTCGAGCCGCACGATGTTCTCGCGGGCGTCGAGCGTGGTGAACGCGGGCTCCGGAACGGGCACGGTGAATCGCACCGCTCCGGGCGACGCGGGCGCCAGCCGGATGTCGGCGGCGGCGGACGGCACGCCCGCCGCATGCGCGCGCGGGACGGCGGACACGAGCAGGGCCGCCGCGAGGGCAAGCCCCGCGAAGCGCGCGATGGATCGGAGCATGTCGGGACCCCGCCTGGGTTTCAGAACTTCTCCGCCTCGTCGACCAGCATCACCGGGATGTCGTCCACCACCTTGTACCGCAGCCGGCAGGCGGCGCAGGTCAGGGTGTTGGCGGACGCGTCGTACGCCAGGTCGCCCTTGCACGCCGGGCAGACCAGAATGCTGAGCAGATCGGAACTCAGTGCCATGCCACTCCTCGGGTGTTGCGGATGAGGGAAGCGGGAGAACGGGTCACGACAAGCGCCGGGACTCTAGCAACCTGCAATTTGAAGGGTCAAGCCGGGTTGGGGCCGGAGCCGGCCGCCGTGCCGAACACTCCGATCTTCCGAAAGCGCGCCGCCCGGGTCCGGATCAGCTCCTCCGGTGCTACCCCGTCCAAGCGGGCGAGGTTCTCGCGAAGTGCGGCGCTCACGGCTGCGGCCGCCCCCTCCCAGTCGCGGTGCGCCCCGCCGACCGGCTCGCTCAGCACGCCGTCCACGATGTCGAGCGCCACCAGGTCGGGCGCCGCCAGGCGCAGCGCCTCGGCCGCCTTGGCGCCCTGCTTGCCGTCGCGCCACAGGATGGACGCGCAGCCCTCGGGCGAGATGACCGAGTAGACCGAGTTCTCGAACATGAGCACGGTGTCGGCCACGGCAATGGCCAGCGCGCCGCCCGAGCCGCCCTCGCCGATCACGATGGTGATGATGGGCACGCCGAACGTGGCCATCTCGCGCAGGTTGACCGCGATCGCCTCGGCCTGCCCGCGCTCCTCGGCGCCCAGGCCCGGGTAGGCGCCCGGCGTGTCCACGAGCGTCACGATGGGAACGCGGAAGCGGTCGGCCAGCTGCATGAGACGGAGCGCCTTGCGGTAGCCCTCGGGGTTCGGCATGCCGAACCGGCGCATGAGGTTTTCCTTGGTGTCGCGCCCCTTCTGCTGGCCGATCACCATGACCGCGCGCCCCTCGAAGTACGCCAGCCCGCCGATGATCGCGGGATCGTCGGCAAAGTGGCGGTCGCCGTGCAGCTCGCGAAAGCCGGTGAAGCAGCGCTCGATGTAGTCGAGCGTGTACGGACGGCGCGGATGACGCGCGATCTGCACGCGCTGGTAGCGCGTGAGGTTCGCGTAGATCTCGCGGCGCATGTCCTCGGCCTTGCGCACCAGTTCGTCGAGCTCGTCGCCGGCCGACATGCCGCGCTCCTCGGCCGACGCGCGCAGTTCCTGGATCTTCTGCTCCAGCTCGAGCACCGGCTTTTCGAAGTCCAGCCACACCGTCACGACGCCCCCTTTCCCCAGCGCACTCGGCACATGGGCACGCGCTCCTTGATGCTCGCCACCAGGCTCTCCTGTGAGCCCACGCGCAACCGGCGCGAACGCATCGCCACGCGCGAATGATCCGGCTTCACGATGTGAAGGTATACCTCAGATTCGCCCGGCGCCGCCGAAAGCGCCTCGTCGATCGCCATGAGCCGCTCCTCGGTGATGTCCTCGGCGCGCAGTTCGACGTGCAGGGCAGGGCGAAACTGCTCACGCCCCTGCTCCCACGGCCGCACCTCGGACACCAGCAGCTGGGCGCCCCGTTCCTCGCGGATCTCGATGCGGCCCGACACCACCACGATGGCGTCCACCTGCAGCGACGCGCGCGCCGCCTCGTAGGCGTCCGGGAACACCGTGCACTCGGCGCGCCCGGCCAGGTCCTCGATCGTCACGATGGCCATGAACTTCCCGGCCTTGGTGGTGATGGGCTTGATGTGGCTGACGATGCCCACCACGCGCACCTCGGCGCCGTCGCCGCGCTCGAGCGCCTGCGTGATGCTGCACGTGGCGATGCGTTCGATCTCGGCGCGCAGGTGTTCGAGCGGGTGGCCCGAGAGGTAGAAGCCGAGCACTTCCTTTTCCTTGGCGCCCTTGTCGCGCTGCGGCCACTCGGGCACGGCCGGCAGCGCGGGCGCGGAGACGGCCAGCGGGCCGGAGTCGTCGGCGCCGCCGAACAGCGACGACTGCCCGCTCGCCGCCTCGCGGTGCAGCGTGGCGGCGTGCTCGAGAGCCAGCGCCGAGCCGGCGAACATGGCCTCGCGCGTGGCGCCCAGCGCGTCGCACGCGCCGGCCATGACCAGCGACTCGACCACCTTGCGGTTGAACGCCCCGGCCGGAACTCGCGACGTGAACTCGAAAAGGTCCGTGAACGCGCCGCCCGCGTCGCGCGCGGCGACCAGCGCCTCGATGGCCCCCTGCCCCACGTTGCGCACCGCGCCGAGCCCGATGCGGATCTTGCCCCCCTCGAGCGTGAACTTGTAGTTCGAGCGGTTCACGTCGGGCGGCAGCAGCTCGATGCCCATGCGGCGCACTTCCTCGATGAGCGTCAGCACGCGGGCGCTGTCGCTCATTTCGGAGGTCATCGTGGCGGCGAGGAACGCGGCCGGCCAGTGCCCCTTGAGGTAGGCGCACTGGTAGGCGACCAGCGCGTAGGCGGCCGAGTGCGACTTGTTGAAGCCGTACCCGGCGAACTTTTCCATCGTCGTGAAGATCTTGTCGGCGACCTTGTCGGTGATGTGGTGCGTCTTGGCGCAGCCCTCGATGAACTGGATGCGCTTCTTGGCCATCTCCTCGACGATCTTCTTGCCCATCGCGCGGCGCAGCTCGTCGGCCTGCGACATCGAGAAGCCCGCCAGGTCGTGCGCCGAGGCCATGACCTGCTCCTGGTACACGAACACGCCGTACGTGCCCTCGAGGATGGGCTTGAGCTTGGGATGGTCGTACTTGGCCACCTGCCGGCCGTGCTTGCAGTCGATGAAGTACGGGATGTTCTCCATCGGACCGGGGCGGTAGAGCGCGTTCATGGCGACCAGGTCCTCGAACACGGTCGGCTTGAGCTTCTTCATGTAGTCGCGCATGCCCGCGGACTCGAACTGGAAGATCGCCACCGTGTCGCCGTCCTGGAACACCTTGTAGGCGGCCGGGTCGGTCAGCTCGAGCGTCTGCCAGTCCACCTCGACTCCGTGGTGCTGCTTGACGAGCCGCAGGCACTCATCTAACACGCTGAGCGTGCGCAGCCCCAGGAAGTCCATCTTGAGCAGGCCGGACTTCTCGACCGACTTCATGTCCCACTGCGTGGTGGTGGAGCCGTCCTTCTGGCGGTACAGCGGCACGTAGTCGAGCAGCGGCCCGGGCGTGATCAGCACGCCGGCCGCGTGCGTGGACGCGTGCCGCGCCAGTCCTTCGAGCACGCGCGCCGACTTGATCCAGCGCCCGTAGTTGCCGCCCTTCTCGGGCAGCGCCGCCAGTTCGGGCGTGCTGCTCAGCGCCTTCTCGAGCGTCATGCCCAGGCCGTCGGGCACCAGCTTGGCGACGCGGTCCACTTCGGCCACCGGGAATCCCAGCGCGCGGCCGGTGTCGCGCACCACGCCCTTGGCGCCCATCGTGCCGAACGTGATGATCTGGGTGACGTTCGTGTCGCCGTACTTCTCCTTGACGTACTCGATCACCTCGCCGCGCCGGAGATCGTCGAAGTCGATATCGATATCGGGCATGGACACGCGCTCGGGATTGAGGAAGCGCTCGAAGATCAGCTGGTGCTTGAGCGGGTCCACATCCGTGATGCGCAGCGCGTAGGCCACCAGAGAGCCGGCGGCGGAGCCTCGGCCCGGGCCCACGCCGATGCCCTTTTCGCGCGCGTAGGCGATGAAGTCGCGCACGATCAGGAAGTACGACGCGAAGCCCATCTTGCAGATCACGTCGAGTTCGTAGGCGAAGCGTTGTTTGCAGGCGTCGCCCAGTTCCGAGCCCATGCGCTGGTGGAGTTCCTTCCACGCCAGGTCGCGGAAGTACTCCTCGGCGGTGGCCCAGCCCTCGGGCAGCGGGAAGTTGGGAAGCAGCGGCTTGCCGAAGTCCATCTTGAGGTTGCAGCGCTCGGCGACCGCCACGGTGTTGAGCAGCGCCTGCGGCTGGTCGGCGAACACGTGCTTCATCTCTTCGGGCGAGCGAAAGTGCAGCTCGGAGATGGCGCGCATGCGCTGCGCGTCGTCCACGTTCTTGCCCGTCTGGATGCAGATGAGCACGTCCTGCGCGTCGGTGTGGTCCTTTTCCATGTAGTGGCAGTCGTTGGTCGCCACCAGCGGAATGCCCGTGCGCGCGGACAGCGCGATCACCTTGGCGCGGATCTTCTCCTCGATGTCGAGCCCGTGGTTCTGGATCTCGAGGAAGAAGTTGTCGGCGCCGAACATGTCGCGGTACATCATCGCCGTCTTGAGCGCGTCGTCGTCGCGGTCCTCGAGCAGGTCGTACGCCACCTCGCCCTTGGGGCAGGCCGACGTGACGAGCAGTCCCTCGGAGTACTTGGCGAGGATCTCGTGGTCCACGCGGGGCTTGTAGTAGAAGCCCTCGAGATAGGCCAGCGACGAGAGCCGCATGAGGTTGCGAAAGCCCTTCTCGTCGCGCGCGAGCAGCACCAGGTGGTGCGCCACGTCGCCGGGCTTCTTGGACGTGCGCGAGCCGCGCGTGACGTAGGCCTCCATGCCGACCAGCGGCTTGACCCCCGCCTTGCGCGCGTCGTTGTAGAACTCGACCGCGCCGAACATGGCGCCGTGGTCGGTGAGCGCCAGCGCCGGCATGCCCAGGGCAGCCGCCTTCTTGACCATGGCGGGAATGGTCGAGGCGCCGTCGAGCAGCGAGTAGTCGCTGTGATTGTGGAGGTGAACGAAGTCGGCGTGTTTCATCGGGGCGCGGAATCTAGCACAAAGGTTCCGCGCTTCGACGCGCGCAGTCCGGCACGATCGGTGACGCGCACTTCGTACGTGTGCCGGCCCGGCGCGGGCACGCGCGCAGGCCGCCAGCGCAGCTGTCGCTCCTCGGGATCCCACTCGCTCGGCACCACTCGCCCGTCCACCAGGAAGTGCGATTTCGACGCCTCGATGCCGCTGAGCGCGTCGCTCACCGAAGCCACCAACTGCCAGCGCGGGTAGGCGCCACCCGGCGCCTTGCGCGCGGGCGCGAGCAGCCGCACCGCGGGCGGCGTCACGTCGCGCAGCAGCGCGAACTCGCCGAGCGACGGCGTCTCGCCGCGCAGCGCTCGCGCGGTGGAGTCGTACGTGGAGCGCACGAAGTCCCAGTCCCCTCCCGGCTGCCGGCGGTAGAGCCCCACACCAGCCGGCGCGGCGCCGGAGGGAAGCGTGAGCGCGACCGGCGCCGCCTTGGCCAGCGGCAGCCGGCCCGGCTGTACGAGCACGCGCGCGAGCGCGCCGGCGAGCGGCTGCTCCGTCGTCACGACGATGCCCGGCTCGAACACGCCGTCCGCCGGCAGCGACAGTCCCGCGAGCGCGCCGTGCTGCACGAGCAGGTCGGCGCCCGCCGGCCACACCATGGCACGCCAGCGGCTCGACCACTTATCGCCCGTGGCGGTGGCGCGAATCGCCAGCTCGAACGGCAGCGACGGCAGCGGCACGATGGCGCTCCACGCTTGCCCGTCCCACGTGGCGGCGTGCGCGCGCGCCGCGTCGTGGTCGAGCGCGAAGCGCACGCCGCGCAGCCCGGCCGGCGCGCCGCTCATGCGCACGCGCAGCAGCCGCGTATCGGGCAGCGCGAAGCACTCCCAGCGCGGCGCGCCCGCCGGCGTGCGCGCCGGGGCGGCGCGTCGGTCCACCGTGTCCGCGGCCGCTTCGCCGGGGCGCGGCGAGCGCAGCCACAGCGTGCGCGAGGACTGGCGGCCGTTGACGTCGCGCGCGGTCACCACCACCGGCCGCGACAGGCCCGCGCGCAGCGTGAGCCCGCTCACGCCTTCGGGCACGTTGGTGCGCAGGAAGCGCGGACGCGCGCCGGGCGCGGCCCACAGCACCATGCCCCGGCTGCCGTTGATCCGGCCGCGGTCCACGAGCCAGTCCAGCTGCGCCATCTCTCCCGCCCACGAGATGCTGTCGAGGCGCGCCTCGGCCGTCCAGCCGCTCCACTCGATCGCCGTGCTCCACGCCGGCACGTCGCCCGCGCCCGCCATGCCCGATCGCGCGCGCACGATGGCGCGCACCTCACCCTCCACGAGCAGCGTGTCGCTCATGCCCGGCCGCCAGGTGAACGGCGACGCGCGGCGCTGCACGCGCGAACCCGGACCGAGCGGTTCGAGCGTGACCGACACGATCACCGGCTCGCCGTCGTCGGCGACGCTCGCGCCCGCGCGCAGCGGACTCAGCGCGAAGTCGCCGTGGCGGATTTCCCAGTGCAGGTGCGGCGGGCCCGCGCCGCTCTCGCCCGTCCACGCGATCGTCTCGCCCGCGGCGTACGCGAAGCGCGAGAGCGCGGGCCACAGGTCCTGCTCGTACTGCCCGCTCGCGCGCTGCACCGAATCCACGAACGCCGCCAGCGCGGGCGCGAACGCGTCGAGATGACCGAACACCAGCAGCCGCCCGTCGTGCGCGCGCACATATAAGGAGCGGCCGTAGCCCACGCCCGAAGCGCGCACGCGCTCGACGCGGCACG
>JADLGX010000227.1 GCA_020849095.1 Candidatus Eiseniibacteriota bacterium | reverse complement strand
TGAGGTTGCGCGCCGCCTCGCCCGGCTGGCCGAGCCCCGCGAGTGCGATGCCGAGGTTCTTGTACGCGTTGTGGCGGAGCGGGTCGTGCCGGATGGCGGCCCGGCAGAAGGGTTCGGCCTCGGCGTGAAGCCCTCGCAGGTTGAGCAGGAAACCGACGTTGTTGTTGAGGAAGTAGCAGGTGCGTTCGTCGGTGCTTTCGTAGCTGAGGCCGCGCCGCAGGTAGCGTTCGGCGTGGGCGAAGTGCTTGTGGCTTTCGAGCAGCTGGCCCGCCACCAGGCAGCGGGCCGCGCGCGAGGCCGGGTCGGGCGACTCGGTGACGAACTCGTCGATGAGCGTGGTGGCCGCCTTGCTGTTGCCCACGTTGAGCGCGTGCAGGACGACCGGGAACCAGTCGGTGAGCGGGTTGGGATGGGTGGACGGATCGGGAGGATTGGGAGGATCGGACATGGCGCTTCCCCTTTGTGTGTGCGGCAGCGGCTGCTGCCGGAAACAGAAAACCCGCCTGCTTGGACTCACCAAGAAGACGGGCCGGGGGACGGTTGGTTGCCGTTGGGGCGTGAACCCCGGCCTCATCGCCGCTGTCTCGCGGCAGGCACCTTGGCCGTCGGGCCAGGTTGCCGGGCCTCTCCCGTGTTGGCGGAGGCCGCTCTTGATGACGGAGGCAATATGTGGCCGGAGGGGTGGGGCGTCAAGGGGTGGGGCAGTGAAAAGTTCGCCCTGCTACCATGCCCGGCCTGAACCGCCCCCGCCTGAACCGAGGGCTGCACATGTCTCAGGCTCCAGCCACCCCACGCATCTACCACATCACCCACATGAGGAACCTGCCAGGGATTCTCGCCGCCGGCGGGCTGTTGTCGGATGCGACGATCATGACTCGCGGCGGGCCGACGGCGACCATAGGACTCGGTGCCCTCAAACAACGACGGCTCACCCTTCCCGTGCACTGCCATCCCGGTGACCACGTCGGAGACTACGTTCCGTTCTACTTCTGTCCACGCTCGGTGATGCTCTACGTGCTTCATTGCGCCAATGCTCCGGGACTCACCTACCGCGAGGGGCAGGGGCCCATTGTTCACCTGGAGGCCCGCCTGGCGCCGACGCTCGATTGGGCCGACCGCGCTGGTGCGCGATGGGCGTTCAGCCTGTCCAACGCAGGTACCGCCTACTGCACGTTTCGCAAGCAGCGCTCACAACTCGACGAGATCGACTGGGAAGCCGTGGCGAACTCCGACTTTCGCGACCGTACCGTCAAAGAGGGCAAGCAGGCCGAATTCCTGCTCCATGAGTTCTTCCCATGGCACTTGGTCGAGCGCGTGGGCGTAGGCGATACTGTTGTCCGCGAGCAGGTACTGCAGGTGCTTCAGGGCACCTCGCAAGCGCCGACCGTCGAAGTTCGGGCGGACTGGTACTACTAGGAGCTGGCGATGATTCGCTTCACCACCGGTGACATTCTCAGCTCGGACACCGAGGCCGTGGTCAACACGGTCAACTGCGTCGGTGTGATGGGTCGGGGAATCGCGCTGCGGTTCAAGGATGCCTTCCCTGCCAACTTCGACGCCTACACCGGCGCCTGCAAGGCGGGCAAGGTGGAGCCGGGCCGCATGTTCGTGTTCGAGACGGGCCGGCTGACGCCACCACGGTGGGTCATCAACTTTCCGACCAAGCGCCACTGGCGAGGCAAGAGCCTGCTACCGGATATCGAGAGCGGCCTGGATGCGCTCCGCGAGGAGATCCGGGAGCGTGGCATTCGATCGATCGCGATTCCTCCTTTGGGCTGCGGACTCGGTGGGTTGGACTGGAACGACGTGCGCCCGCGGATTGTCCGGGCACTTTCCGAGTTGTCCGAAGTCGAGGTCGTGATCTTCGAACCGAGCGACGTGCGGGCTCCCGGCCGTTCACCCGCCCCGGGCGAGAGCCAAATGACCGTTGGGCGTGCCGCGCTGGTGACGCTCATGCGTCGATATCTCGATGCATTGCTGGACCCCTCGATAAGCCTGCTCGAAGTGCACAAGCTGATGTACTTCCTGCAGGCGGCCGGTGAGCCACTCAAGCTGCGCTACACCAAGGGGCCGTACGGCCCCTACGCCGAGAACTTGCGGCACGTGCTGCGCCAAGTCGAGGGCACGCTCGTGGCCGGATATGGCTCGGACGGTGATGCTCCCGAAACCCCGCTCCAGTTGGTAGCGGGTGCCTTCGAACGTGCCCACGAGTTCCTGAACGCAGCGCCGGACACCCGTTCGCGCATCGAGCGAACGGCTAAGCTCGTGGACGGCTTCGAGACTCCGTTTGGGCTCGAACTCCTGGCGACGGTGCACTGGGTTGCTACCGAAGAGAAGGCCACGGGCTTCGAGCAAATCGCGGTCGGCGTTCACGCGTGGAGCAAGCGCAAGCGGCTGTTCACGCGCGAGCAGATCGAGCTGGCGATGGGACGGCTGCGGGAGCAGGCGCTGATCGGGGCGTAGCCGCGGCGGTCGCGCTCCGCCCCCGAGGCGCAATGGCAGCCGCACGCGCAGGATCGCCAGCGCCACGAATCGCGAAGGTCGGTTGCCGCGAGAGCCGAACTGCCCTTGGCGCGAACAACCCGTCGAGCAGCCTGCTGTTCAAGGGATTGCGGCTCGCGCTGGGCGACCAGCTTGTTAGAAATCGTGGTGCGTATTTCTAACAAGGTCGGGGACCAGTTCGGGCGACGCCCGACTCCACCAAGTCCGCAACTCGAGCGTCACGCCCCGGGATCGTCGGGTGCGCGAACGGGCCGGGCCATCCTCACCGCCACCTGCTCGAATGTTGGCGCAAACTCTCGGTAGCCGCACCAATCTCCTGCCAGCGAGATCAGTCGGCTCGCGGTGATCGTCCTCTGTGCACCGCAGCGCTCGTCGAGCAGTGGGGTGGGCACGACCAGAAAGCGCCACTGCCCCACGTCGAGCGGATCAATCGTCGCCTGATCGCGGTGGTCGTGCAGCGCGAACACGAACAGGTCCGACCACCGGGCCTGGCGTTTGGAGAACTCCCCAATCGTTCGCGTCCAGCCCGCGCGACGGGCGATTCCGAACGAGGGCCTGGAAAGAACCTTCTGCGCCCAAGCCTGAACGTATCCACTGCACTTCACCTCGATGCGAAGGCCGGATGCGGTCTCGAGGTCCCATGCGTTCCATTCGTCGCGCACGGGCGTATCGAGCTCGAGCGCGCGTGCGACGAGGTACTCGGCCAGCGCGCCGCGCTGGGTGTTGCCAATGAGGTCGGAGCCGCTCCATGCCCAGAAGTCGTGCAGGTCGAACGGGAGCGCCGATCCGGCGTCACGGAACGTCAGCCGGCCGTCGAGTCGTTGAAGGGGCAGCGCGGGAAAGTTCGGATGCGAATCAGGCATGAGTACCGTCGCGTCGAAGGCTGTGAGCAGGGCGGACCACCAGCGAATGGAGGGCCGAGCCGCTCGGCCGCCGCGTTCGGTTGCGTGAACGCGAAGCGAAGCTAGCAGCGGCCCGGCAGAGCGGCTAGTCTCCCGCATCATGTCGTCCGCCCTTCCCATCCCTGTGAGCGTTGAGGTGCTGCGCTGGGCCCGTCAGCAGAGCGGGTATGACGCCGCACGCGTCGCAAAGAGCCTGGGCGTGAAGCTGGAGCGCCTCGTGGCGTGGGAAGCAGGCGAGCGGCAGCCGACATTGCGGCAGGTGCAGAACCTCGCAAAGGTCTATCGGCGCCCGTTCGGGATCTTCTTTCAGCCGCATGCACCGAAGCTCGCCCCGCTTGCCGCCGAGTATCGGCGGCTCCCCGGCGTGACACCGGAGCACGAGTCGCCCGAACTTCGGCTCGCAATTCGGCAGGTGCTCGCCAGGCGCGACCAAGCGCTCGAGCTGCTCGACGAGCTCGGCGAACCCGAGGGTCGCTTTGCACTGCGCGCCAGGTTGAGCGAAGAGCCGCAAGCGGTGGCAGCCCGTATTCGCGCGGCAGCTGAGGTGTCGGTCGAAGCTCAGTTCGCATGGCCGAGTGCTTGGCGGGCATGGGCCGCATGGCGAAGTGCCGTCGAAGGTCTTGGCGTGTTCGTGTTTCAGTTTCCCGGGGTGGCGCTGGAAGAGGCCCGCGGGTTTGCGCTGCTGCGTGATTCGCTGCCCGTGGTGGCGGTCAACAGCAAGGAGTCGCCCGAACCTCGCGCCTTCACGCTCTTTCATGAGCTGACCCACCTGATGCTGTCGGCGAGTCACGAGGAGGCGCCAGCCCTCAAGGAGAAGCGCAGCGAAACCGAGTGGAAGGTCGTGGAGAAGTTTGCCGAAAGCGTCGCGAGCCACGTGCTGGTTCCCGAGCACGCGCTCCGAGAATCGCTCGCGCTGCACGGGAACATGGGCGACTGGTCGATCGCGAACGTCCGGAAGCTTGCACGGCGGTTCCACGTGTCGCCTCTCGCGATGGCAACGCGCCTGAGGATGGCCGGTGAAATGACCTGGCCGCAGTACCGCGCCTGGCGCGAAAGCTGGGAGGCGCTGGTGAGTCAGCTCCCGCCGAAACGCGGCGGGTTCGCCTCTCCTATCGACAAGACGCTCG
>JADLGX010000226.1 GCA_020849095.1 Candidatus Eiseniibacteriota bacterium | reverse complement strand
TTCCGACACCGCCTGCGCCCGCAGCTCGAAATCGTGGTGAATGAGCAGCCCCGACAACAACTCGTCGGAGTCCTCGTGCACGAAAAAGCGCGATGCCGCGGCAGCGGGGAACCGGTCTGTCTCGGGCGAGGGGGTGAACGCCGGCCCGTCTTGATCGTCGTCCTGCTTCAGTTCGAGCCGCAGGTACTGGTACCAGTGCTCGGATTCGCTCGCCTGCTGCAACTGCGTCGCGCCCGGGTTGATGTCGCGGCGGTCGGCGCGCAGCAGTGTGATGGCGCGCTCGACCAGTTCCAGCCGGCGCTTCAGCTCGGCCTCGAGCAGGCGCCGAATGCTCTTTTCGGCCGCGCTGGCGTCGCCGCCATCCTTGTTCGCCTCATTCCACTGCTCCACATGGCCTGCCAGCCGGTCGCGCTCGAGCGCTGGCTCCAGGTTGGTCGAGATCGACTGCTGCTCGGCCAGCGTGGCGGCGGCCATGCGCGCATCGCGCCGTCCGGGCGTTTCGAGCCACGCCATCAGGTAGCCCAGATGCCCCTGCCGAACGGTCTCGCACGGAAACGTGAACGACTCGGTCAGCGCCGCGTTGGCCGCCATCACGTACATCTGGCCCGGGCGGTGCGCCTCGTTGAACAGCCACGTTGCCGCACGGCCGAGCCGGTTGAGCAGCGTGGCGCGTTCGGGATCGCCCCACTTGGTGAACGTGTAGGCGTAAGCCAGGTGGTGGAGCATTTCGATGTGGCCATCATTCGGCAGCCAGATCTGGCGAGCGGGGAGCCCGTGCCGGGGCTCTGCCGGAGCGTCCGCCGCGTGCTCGGGATGGCGCAGGTGCTCCAACAGCGCCGGCGCGAACTCGGCGACCATTGCGGCCGTCAAGTCGCGGTTTCGGGGCTCGGGCACGCAGAGCAAGGTTGGTTTCTTACCCGGCGCGCCGTACCCGATGGCCCACGGGCCCGACTCGCCACCCATGCGCACGAACGCGAGCATCAGCAGATCGCGGTCGTCCACGATCGACAAGTGCAGCGTCTCGCCGCACGGCAGCGGCTTGCCGGACCGAAAGGCCTCCAGGCGAGCGACGGCTTCGCGTCCGTTCATCAGCCGTTCCTCTCGCCGAGTTCAGCGATGCGCGCGAGCAGGTCCGTTTCGGCCTCGTTGCCGGGCTCTGCGCCGCTCATCAGCTCGAACGCCCGGTGCAGCGTGGTGGCGCCGAGAAAGTGGGCCACTTCGTCGCCGAGGACGGTCGGGTCGCCCGATGCCAGAGCCGCCTTGTGGCACACGGGGGCGCGGTCGCAGAACGACAGGCAGCTCTCGCAGTAACTGGTGGGCGCCGCCTGGATGCGCGGGATCACGATGTCCGGATCCGTGCTGCCGCCCAGTTCGGCGGCCACGACGCGCAGCTTGGCAAACCCGCGCTCCGCGCGTTGCGCCTGGTACTGCAGGCTTTCGCCGGCACGCACCGAAGGGCGGTTGAAGCCCGGGCGCGTGAGCACCAGAAAGCCCTCGTCGCTCACCGGAAGCGCGTCGGTCAGCCCGAGATCGGCCAGCACCAGCCGCAGCCCGTGCACGTATACGCCGGCCTGCGCCCTCGCGGTCGCCAACTCGCCCGCGTCGGTGAACCCGGCCCGGTCGGGGTAGGTCTTCACTTCGCCCACCACCAGCCGCGGCCTGTCGCCTTCGATCTGCACCGCCATCACGTCGATCACCAGAATGGCCTCGGGCAGCATGAGGCCGCCCGGAATGCGCACGACCGGCCCCGCCAGCACGGCGGGGAGGGCCGCGAGCGCCGCGGGCGTTGACGCCTTGGCCGCGGATTCGAGGAAGTCCTTGGTCGCTTGCAGTGCGGCGTCGAGATTGGGCTGCTTGCCGCCGCTCATCCGCAGGCGAAAGTCGGCAAAGCCCGCGCGATCCTCAGGCAGCACGCGCGCCTTGTGCAGCGCCTCGAGCATGGTCTTGCCCTGCTCGCGAAACAGCGAGCGCTCAAACGTCTGCCCGCGAGCCAGCGCGAATGGCGACTGCCCGAACGTGATGGGCGCGCCTTCGCGCTTGGCGACCTCGGACATGCGCACGTTGTGAACCGCCGAGATCGCGTTGGCCGTGCACTGCGGATTCTTGGCCCACTGCTCGAATCGCAGGCGGGTGTCGCGGCTCTCGCTCATGCGCCGTCGCCCGTGCGCCAGCGCGCAAACTCGGACGCCAGGTACTCGCGCGTTTCGTCGTCCTCGCACCACACATACGCCCCGCGAACGCCGCGCGTGAGCAGAATGCGATAGCCGCGGGCGATGCGATCCTGCAGGCGGTGCATGGCGACGTCGTACGCGCCCGCCTTGTGCTCCTTCTTGGCGGCGGCCTTCGTCTTGTTCCAGGCGGTCTCGTTGACATGCGCCAGATCTGCGACCCAATGGTTCGTGCGCCACACGAGGTCCTTGAGCCAGAGCACGCCCACGTAGTCCCAGTCGAATCCGCGTACCACATAGGGGCAACCCACTTCGCACAGCGGGTCGGCGTGCATCTCCGAGCCCACGGGTGCCTGCACGAACAGCGTGTAGTCCTGATCGGGCGCATAGTTCCACACCTTGGCCCAGTAGGCGGGAACGCCCTCGTGGACGATCGGGATGCAGAAGTCCTTGGCGTCGGCGACCAATCCGTGCGGCGCCTTGACGCCCTTTGTCTTCCACTTGCGCGCGTAGGAGGCAAGAAGGCGAACGGTGCGCCCGTCGGCGCGATGCGCGCGAAGCCGTTCCTCGAGCTGGGCGGGAGAGTCCACCATTTCGATCGGAAAGTGGCTTTCGCCGAGCGGTTTGGCAGGAGCGCCCGCGCCCAGCGCCAGAGCGCGATCGAGTTGCGCCACGAACTCTGCCGAGCCGGCACAGCGGAACTGCGCGCCTTCGAGACTCACATCTTCGAGAACCTCGGCGCCGAGTTCCGCTGCGAGCGCGCGAATCACGTCGATCGTGGTGGTCTCGTTGTCGCGGTAGCTCTGGTCGGGATCGAGCAGGAACACAGAAAGTCGCGAGGCCCGGATGACGTGATACGCCTGCGGGCCGGCGTGGATCGACCAGCCGGAAGGGGAGATGCCGCGATTCTCCGTGAGCGACGGGTCGATGAGCGCATGCGCCTCGTCCACGACCGAGACGGCCATGTGATTGTCGGCGATCTTGGTCCTGCCGCCCCGCTGCACGAAGAGTTTCAGGTTGTCGCGCCAGGACTCCACCGTGACCGAGTGCCCCAGCTTGGTCATGTCGCTTTGCCACTTGGACGAGAGACCCGGATTGAACTGGTTGGCGGGCACCACGACGCCGGCGCCGGCCGCGTTGTTCGCGACACTGGCGAAGATGTCCGAGACGTTCGTCTTCTGCGACCCGCTCGTGGTGACCATGACCTTGTTGCCGTCGAGACGTCCGTCCTTGGCCAGTGCGGCCCACAGCTTGGCCGCGAGGATCGACTTTCCGGATCCCGGAGGGCCCTTGATGATGAGAACGGCCTTCTGGCCGGTCCCCTTCGCGAGCAGCTCGTCCACCGCCTTGAGGCAGAGTTCGAAACCCCGCCGCTGTGCGTCCAACAGCACGAACGCCGTGTTCGCTTCATCCTCGATCGTTCGGGCGATGCCCTGCACGAAGCTGCGGTCCTGCGAGTAGTAGCCGTCTTCGAAGGCTTGCGCGAAAGCGGCGTTCGGGCGCTTCAGCCGCTGGCGCACGAACTGCGGAAACGCGACCTCGCAGTCGTCGGGGGTGGCGCCGAAGACAGGGTATGTACTGGTCAGGTCCGCGTGGACTCCGGAGCGGTAGGGCGTGACGTCGCCGGGCTTGGTGAGCAGCGCGCAGCCCGCCAGCGTCGCCTTCTGCTCCTGCACGGCGCTATGGAAGCGCTCGCAGTACTCCACGTATCCGCGCACCTGTTCGCTCGGGTGCAGCAGGTGCTCGCCGTGATGGACGATCAGTCCGGGGCGAGGTCCCGGCCGGTCGCCGACCAGGTCCCAGTGCTTCAGTTCGATCATGACCGCCGCCGGTGCGGATTCGCCCTCGCCCAGCAGTACCGCGTCGCACCAGCTGGAGGACGCGGGCAGGCGGTACTCCAGGCTCATGCCGCCGCTCGTTGGCCCCATGTGGATGTGGAAGGGCTCGAGTTCGGCGTCGTCGAGCACGTAGGCGAGCTTGAGCAGCGAGGCCTTCCAGGCGCGCTCTTCCTCGTCGCCGACGCGACCGGTCGCGCGCTGCAGATCACGAACGAGGTCCGGCATCGCGGTCATGGCGCGCTCGGTGAACTCGCGGACGGTCATCAGCATGGGGGGCTCACGGGGAACGGTGGAGAGAACGACGGAATCAGCTAGACGAGATCATCGCTGTAGCAATAGCGCCGCGGAAGTGGAAAGTCGTGAGCCGAACGAACTAGCCGACGAGGCGCACGAGCCCTTTGGAGTGATCAAAGAGCGACGGATACTTCTTCGCGCGCAGCGCGATCTGGCTCGGCTGGACTGGCGAGCCGTCCTTCTTCTTGTAGTTGCCGGCTTCATTGACGGCCCCCGCGATCACCTTTGTGGAAACCCACTCGGACCGCATCGGCTCGAGGATGCGCACCATCTCCGAGTGCAGCGTGGGCTGTCCGGACTCGTGCGTCGTTGACCCTTTGGGAAGGTCTGTGCCAGAGAGCCCATGAGCCTTGTTAGTCCCATCGGGCCACCGCAGATTCGCGAAGGGGAGCTGGTCCATGGGGTCTGGCAGACGAAGTCGTGCCTCGCTCGAAAGCCCCCGAGTGAAGTTGAGCATGAGCATGTGCTCAAGGGCGACCGTGCCATCGCACTCGACCGTGTGCACATGTAGAGAGTTCAGGCAGTCCAGGGTCTTCAAGAAGTAGCCGCCTCGATGAGGGGCCGACGCTCCGAGCGAAGTGTTGTAGTACTCCTTCAGTCGGGTTCTGAGCGACCTGCTGGTGCGACCGATGTACAGGACCACTTCGTCCGGCAGCCAGAACTGCTCAAGTCTCTGGGCGACCTGCTGTCGAGTCGGAGTTGCCCCCTCCAGCCTCAGGTCCGGGCAGGCCTCGAGCCAACGATCGATCGCCTCCAGATCCAGTGGCGCCCGCGGAAGCCGACCCTCCAAACTATCTGGATCAGAGCTTAGCGAGACGACATACAAACCCGAGCCCGTTTCTCGAACAGGCTCGCCCCAGCGAACAGTCCCGCTCAGGCGGCCCGCGCTGTAGACCTTGCTGACGACATCTCGAACCGTGCTCGGCATGAATCGCTCCACGGATTGATCTCCGAATCGGGCAGGGCACGCCCAGTTTCGACCGCCTCTAGCCTAAACCCTTGGAGCCGTGGAGTCTCTCATTGGAAGGGAGCCGTTGGGGGCGAGCGCTCCGTACAACATCACAAGAATGCGGCCGATCCGAAGACCCCATCACCGGGCGCAATGTGGAGTAATCTGCCGCCGCGAACCTGACTCCGTTCCTCAACCGTGGGGGCCGCCATGGCCGACGTGACTCGGCGTAGAACCGGTGAACTGTTGCGCAAGCTGTTCGAGATCCTGATGGCAGAGCCCGAGGGCATGCGAGCAAAGGATGCTCTCGCGGCGCTGGCAGCGTCGGTGACCATGTCGGAGTACGAGGCCGGGGACTACCTGAACGGCGTGCGGAGGTTCGACAACATCGTTCGCTTCGCGACCGTCGATGCAGCAAAGGCGGGTTGGTTCCTGAAGGCAAAGGGGACGTGGGCTGTTACCGAGGAAGGGCGTCGCGCTTACGCGGCCATGAGTGATCCCGAGGCCTTCTACCGCGAAGCAACGCGGCTGTTTCGCCAGTGGCGAGCCAGCCAGCCGGACGTGGCAAAGCCGGAGGGTGAGGAACTCGAAGGCGCTGGCGCAGAGCGCGAGGTTACGCAGACCTTCGAGCAGTCCGAAGAGCGCGCCTGGGACGAGATCGACCGGTTCCTTCGCCAGATGCCGCCTTACGAGTTCCAGGATCTTGTGGCGGACCTGCTGCGCGGAATGGGCTACCACGTCGCGTGGATCGCGCCTCCCGGGCGTGATGGCGGCATGGACATTCTCGCGTTCAGCGATCCGCTAGGCGCCCGGCCGCCGCGCATCAAGGTGCAGGTCAAGCGGCACCAGACATCAGTGAGTGTCGAGGGCGTTCGCTCGTTCCTTGCTGTGCTCGGTGACGAAGACGTGGGCATCTTCGTCAACGTTGGCGGCTTCACCAGGGATGCACTCGAAGAGGCGCGCACGCAGGAGAAGCGCCGCGTGACGCTGATTGACCTGGAGCGGCTCTTCGACCTCTGGGTCGAGCACTACGACCGGCTCAGCGACGGCGCGCGCCGCCGCATGCCGCTGCGCCCGATCTGGTTCCTGGCGCCGGTGGAGTAAAGCGGTCGTCGGAGTGAGCGGTTCCGCTCGCAAGCAACCCATTTGGTGAACGCTGGCTCAGCCCAGCGATCGCCGGACTCGATCAACAACTCTGGCGCTAACGACCCAGCGCGGATTGATCAACTTGCGGAACGCTTTGCCATCGGTCTTGAGTTGTGTGAGCAACAGCTTGAGTGAGCGTGCTCGCCTTCGCTTCGGCACCTCGACGAATACAACGGCGGAGGTTGACTGTCCGCGCTTGAACTTCTTGATGTCCACGACTCGGCCGAGGGGTTCGACGCGCTTCGGCGCGCCGCGCTCGGTCAGGATTTGAAGCAACTCGACGCTCTTGCTTTCCTTCAGGCGCTCGATGAATCGGGACCGCGTCCATAGGAACTCCTGCAGGGCGAACCGCCTCTTGTCGCTCAGTTTTCGGCGTGCTGATGGGCGAGCCGCGTCAGCCGCGGCATCTGCATCATCTCCCCAACTTCCTACGACGAGCGGAACGGCCCAGAAGCCGTCGCGACGGGCCTTGCGAACGTGCCCGTGGATTCCGTACTTTGGGCGTACGAAGATTTTGAGCATGGCCTTCAGTGCCTCTGGGCCGATGCTGGTCCCGGGTAGCGCGCAAACATAGCGGCGGGCTGCTGCCACGGTCGACGGGGCGCGGGACTGAAGCAGCGATTCTTCCAGCCGGTTCTCCGACGAAGTTGATACGTTCGCGGAGCCCACGAAGACCTGATCTCCGAGCACATAGATCTTGGAGTGCAAGGTCGAGAGTGAACGGACTTCGACGCCGGATCGCATGTACTTGGCAATCTCATTCGGATCCGTCTGCCCGGTCTTGAGGGCGTCATCGCCAGCATTCACCACCAGAAGGCTTCCCGCTGTCAGCGGGAGCCGGCGAAATGAATGCGAGCCCAGAAACGCTACGGCCACGTGCCCCGGCGTTCGACTCTTGGTAGCGAGGCGAAGGCTGCGCCACACCTTCTCGCCGGTGAGCAGTGTTGGTGGTGCGGCTTTGCTCGATTTCCTCATCCTGCCCCCCAGGGAAGAAGAAGTACGCCGGACTCACTTCGCAGTGAGCCCGGCGGGGCAGGTGCACTCCGACGGTCAAGGCCATCGGTCGCAACCTGCGGACACAGGTTCTTCCCGATCCGGCCCACGATCAAGTGATTCGTCGCAAACACGGCCGCCCGCCCGGACCCGACTTCCCAGCCCTCAGCCAAGTGGACAGGCGGGATGTGGAGTAGGGGGCGGCCCAAGTCTGTCGTTGACGATGTTAGAAAAGCACACCACTTTTTCTAACAAGCTGACCACTCGGCGATCGCCGTAACCCCTTGAGGGGTAGACAAAACGACGGGTTGATAGCGTCGGCCGCAGTTCGGCGTTCACGGCAATCGAGCGCTGCCTACCGCTTGAGGGACTCGGGAAGGTCGTCCATGTCGAAGGACGCCCAGCAGATCTTCGCCAAGTGGTGGCCATGACCACGCCACGTCGCATTGAGCACCTTGAGGCCCTTCTCCTGCAGCCGCTCGACGCCAGGGACCATGTCACTGTCACTCGAAACGAGGATGGCGACATCGTAGGCGCCCTCCCATGCCAGCGAGAGCAGATCCGTCACGATCGCGGTGTCGACGCCCTTCTCGACGCTCTGCTGAAGTGGCTGGGAACAAGCAGGGCACCTCGCGAACTCGTTTCCGCATGTCGAGCAGCGCAATGGTCGCGATTGGCTTCTGCGCTCCTTCGCGAAAACACGAAAGCTCGGCTGTCGATCAAGGAAGGTGTCCAGCCAGCGTCGAAGGCTGGCGTCGGCAGGTTTCGTTGGATTGTAGGAGGCGTAGACCCGCACCTCGTCTAGTTCGAGCAGGCTGTCGTTGCCCGCCGACTGGAGTGCGAGCTGAGCGCGTTTCGTCAGCACCTGCGGCAGCTTTCTCCAATCGCAGTTCGCGCGCGCCGTTCTTTCATTCCACTGCAGCTGGAAGTTCCAGAAGTCCACGAAGACCCGAACACGCTGCCCCATGATCCCTCCCAAAATAAATACCGGGGGGCGACGGGCGCCCCCCGGTAACTGCATGCGGGTTCCGAAAAACCCGGGGATATAATGCGCTGGGGAACCTAACCCCTGCGGGGACTTCTTGAGCCGAAGTATCGGAGAGCTTATGAGGCTCTTCAAGCAAAGTTTTTGTGCCCCACCCCTTGACGCCCCACCCCTCCGGCCACATATTGCCTTCGTCATCAAGAGCGGCCTCCGCCATCACGGGAGAGGCCCGGCAACCTGGCCCGACGGCCAAGGTGCCTGCCGCGAGACAGCGGCGATGAGGCCGGGGTTCAGCCCCAACGGCAACCAACCGTCCCCCGGCCCGACTTCTTGGTGACTCCAAGCAGGCGGGTTTTCTGTTTCCGGCAGCAGCCGCTGCCGCACACACAAAGGGGAAGCGCCATGTCCGATCCTCCCAATCCTCCCGATCCCTCCATCACTCCCAACCCGCTCACCGACTGGTTCCCGGTCGTCCTGCACGCGCTCAACGTGGGCAACAGCAAGGCGGCCACCACGCTCATCGACGAGTTCGTCACCGAGCTGCCCGACCCGGCCTCGCGCGCGGCCCGCTGCCTGGTGGCGGGCCAGCTGCTCGAAAGCCACAAGCACTTCGATCACGCCGAGCGCTACCTGCGGCGCGGCCTCAGCTACGAGAGCACCGACGAACGCACCTGCTACTTCCTCAACAACAACGTCGGCTTCCTGCTCAACCTGCGCGGCGAGCACGCCGAGGCCGAACCCTTCTGCCGGGCCGCCATCCGGCACGACCCGCTCCGCCACAACGCGTACAAGAACCTCGGCATCGCACTCGCGGGGCTCGGCCAGCCGGGCGAGGCGGCGCGCAACCTCA
>JADLGX010000225.1 GCA_020849095.1 Candidatus Eiseniibacteriota bacterium | reverse complement strand
GGGCTCGCCATGCTCGGCGGCGCCTCGTTCCTGCCCGCGCTCGAGCGCCTGCGCGCCCGGCTCGGAGCGCCGCTGTTCGCGGTGCTGTTCTCGGTGATCTTCCTGGTGCCGCCCGCGCTGTTCCTGCGCGGCTACCTGATCGACCCCATGCGCGCGCAGGCCGACGCGCTGCGCCCGGCACCTGGGGAGACCGCGATGTACGCCTTCCTGCGCGACAGCACCGACCGCGACTGCGTGGTGATCGACCACCGCTCTCGCGACCTGGTGCTGGTGCTCGGACAGCGGCGGTTGCTGGCGGGCACGGTGTTCAACACCGAGCGCGCGGGCTTCCCCGCCGATGACCTCGCCGCCCGCCGCGCGCTCACGGCCGACCTCTTCGGTCCCGTGGCCACGGCGCGAGAGGACCTCGACCGGCTCGCGGACGTGGTCCGCAACGCCCGCCGCGTGCACGCGGTGAGCGACGTCCACGTGATCTACCGCGCCGGCGATTTCGCGCCGGGCGACGAACCCTGGCTCCGGCTCGAGGCCGCGATGGGCGAAGCGGCCGAGAAGCGCTGGGACCGCGACGGATTCCGTATCTACCTGCTGAGGCTCACCCCCCGATGAGTTCCGGACCCTTTCCACATCTGGCCGCCTTCTCGTTCGACATCGAGGACTGGCACCACAGCGAAGTGAACCGCGTGAGCGACGAGATCCGCGAGCGCGAGAGCATCGTGGTGAAGGGCACCACCGCCATTCTCGACCTGCTCCAGCGGCACGGGCTGCGCTGCACGTTCTTCGTGCTCGGCGACGTGGTGCGCGAGCACCCGGCTCTCATCCGCCGCATGGTGGACGAGGGCCACGAGCTGGCGTGCCACGGCATGTCGCACCGCCCCGTGTGGCGCGCCACGCCCGAGACGTTCCGCGACGAACTGCGCGAGTTCCGCTCGGTGGTGACCGACGCGCTGGGCGAGTTTCCGGTGATCGGCTTCCGGGCGCCCACGTTCAGCATCGACAAGTCCAACCCATGGGCGCTCGACGTGCTGCGCTCCGAGGGCTACCGCTACGACTCGAGCATCTTTCCCATGAAGGTGAAGATGTACGGCACGCCCGGGGCGCCGTGCTGGATCTACCGCCCCTCGCCGGCCGACCTCACCCGGCACGATCCCCACGGCGGCCTGGTCGAGTTCCCGGTCGCGACGGCCCAGGTGTTCAAGCTGAGGTTCCCGGTGGGAGGCGGCTTCTACCTGCGCGCGCTCCCCCTGCCCGTGTTCCGCGCCGGGCTCGACTACATCCTGCGACGCCGCCCGTTCGCGCTCTACCTGCACCCGCGCGAGGTCACGCCGGAATCGCACCGCATGGAGCTCGATCCGCTCGACGGCTTCATCACTTACGTGAACCTGCACACGGTGGTGGAAAAGCTCGAGCACCTGTTCGGGCGCTACCGCTGGGCGCCCATGCGCGAGATCCTCGAGCGCGAAGGCTGGCTGGGCCCTCCGCAGGGCTGACGCCCGGAAACCAAGAGGCCGCCGTGGGGGCGCCCACGGCGGCCTTCTCGTTTCCTGCGCGAGCGCCGGACTTCAGGCCGGCGTCGGCTCCGCTTCCGCCGCGGCATCCTCGGCTTCGGCGATCGCCGCGTTCACGGGGTGGCGCACCTTGGCGAACAGCACGTACACGGCCGGCACCACGAGCAGCGTGAAGGCGGTGCCGATGATCATGCCCGACACCAGCGTGATGCCGATGCTGTTGCGCGCCCCGGCGCCCGGACCGTGCGCGAAGATGAGCGGCAGATGGCCGAACACCGTGGCGGCCGTGGTCATGAGGATGGGACGCAGGCGCGTGCCCGCCGCCTCGACGACGGCCTGCGCCTTGCCGCGACCCTTCTCCTGGAGCTCGTTGGCGAACTGCACGATCAGGATGCCGTTCTTGGCGATGAGCCCGACCAGCGTGATGAGCCCGACCTGGCTGTACACGTTGAGCGACGTGAACCCGAGGAACGTGAACAGCATGGCGCCGGACAGCGCCAGCGGCGCCGATCCCGCGAGGATCACGAACGGGTCGCGGAAGCTCTCGAACTGCGCGGCGAGCACGAGGAAGATGAGGATGGCCGACAGCAGGAACACGCCGAGGAACTTGCCACCCTCGGTGCGCAGCTGCCGGGACTCGCCGGCGTAGTCGATCGTGTAGCCGCGGGGCAGGATGCGGCGCGCCTCGTCCTCGAGCACGCTCAGCGCCTTGTCGAGCGGCACGCCGGGCGGAATGACGCCCTGGATGCGCACGGCGTTCAGCTGCTGGAACCGCTTGAGGTCGCGCGGCTGCGTGCTGGTCTTGAGCGAGGCGAACGTACCCAGCGGCACCAGCTGGTTGCCGGGACCGCTCACGTACATCTGCTGGAGCTGGTCCGGCGTCAGGCGCTCCGCGCGCGACACCTGCGGGATCACCTTGTAGCTGCGGCCCTGGATGCTGAAGCGGTTGACGAAGTTTCCGCCCAGCAGCGTGGACAGGTCCTGCCCGGCGCGGCGCATGTCCACGCCGAGCGAGCGCACCTTGTCGCGGTCGAACACCACCTCGGTCTGCGGCTGGTCGAACTTGAGGTCGCTGTCCACGTACATGAACAGCCCGCTCGCGTACGCCTTGCCAATGAGCTGGCCCGCGAACGCCGCCAGCTCCTCGGGCGGCGCCGTGGACGCCATCACGAAGTCCACCGGGAAGCTGCCACCGCCCGGCAGAGCCGGCGGCACCAGCGAGATCACGCGGACGCCCGGGATCTTGGACAGTCCGCCGGACATCTCCATCTGCACCTGCGCCGCGCTCTTCTTGCGCTCGTTCCACGGCGCCAGGTTGGCGCCGCCGAAGCCGCCGCTGGGGAAGGTGATCTGGAAGATGTTCTTGGTCTCGGGGAACGACCGCATCACGTCGTGAATGCGCGACGTGAACAGGCGCGTCTGGTCCAGCGTGGCGTTGGGCGCGGCCTGCACGATGCCGAACACGACGCTCTGGTCCTCGCCGGGCGCCAGTTCGCGCTGCGAGAACAGGTAGAAGGGAATCATCAGGAGAACGGCGACGATCCACAGCGTGAGCACGACCGCGCGCTGCTGCAGCGCCCCGGCGATGCGCTTCATGTAGTCGTTCTTGATGTCCTCGAACAGCGCGGTGATCCAGCCCGCGAAGCCCTTTTCAGAGTCGCCGGCGCGAATGAGCCGCGAGCCCATCATGGGCGACAGCGTGAGCGCCACGACACCCGACACCAGCACCGCGCCGGCGAGCGTGAACGCGAACTCGCGGAACAGCGAGCCGGTGAGCCCGCCCTGGATGCCGATGGGGGTGTAGACGGCGGCCAGCGTGATGGTCATGGAGATGATGGGACTGACCAGTTCGCGCGCCGCCTTGAGCGCCGCCGGAATGGGCGCGAGCCCCTCGTGCACGTGTCGCTCGATGTTCTCCACCATGACGATGGCGTCGTCCACCACGAGTCCCACGCTGAGCACGATCGCGAGCAGCGTGAGCAGGTTGATCGTGAAGCCGGCCACCAGCATGAGGAACACCGCTCCGACCAGCGAGATCGGAATGGCGAGCACGGGAATGATCAGCGAGCGCACCGAGCCCAGGAACAGGAAGATCACGAGCACGACGATCAGCAGCGTCTCGATCAGGGTCTTGAGCACCTCGTCGATGGCGCTCTGGATGTAAACCGTGGAGTCGTACGGGATGCCCGACGTCATGCCGACGGGCAGCTGCCCGTCGATCTCCTTCATGGCCTCGCGCACCTGCTTGATCACTTCGAGCGAGTTGGCGGTCGGCAGCACCCAGATGCCCATGAACGTGGCCGCTTCGCCGTTGAAGCGCACGTCGGTGTCGTAGTCCTCGGCGCCCAGCACCACGTCCGCGACGTCGCCCAGGCGGACGACGTCCGAGCCCTCCTGCTTGACGATCATGCGGCGGAAGTCTTCGGGCGTCTTGAGGTCGGTGTTCGCGACCAGGTTGACCGACACCATGGAGCCCTTGGTGCGGCCGAGCGCGGACAGGTAGTTGTTCTGCGCCAGCGCCGTGTACACGGCCGAAGGCGCCAGCCCGCGCGCCGCCAGGCGGTCGGGCTTGAGCCAGATGCGCATGGCGAACGTGCGGCCGCCGAGGATGTCGGCCCGCTGCACGCCGCTGATGGCGGACAGTCGCGGCTGGACCACCCGCGTGAGGTAGTCCGTGATCTGGTTGCGGTCGAGGTCCTTGGACGCGAAGCCCAGGTACATGCTGGCGAACTGCGAGTCCGCCGTCTGCACCGCGATGATGGGCGCCTGCGCCTCGGGGGGCAGGTCGTTGCGCACCTGCGCCACCTTGGCCTGGATCTGCGTGAGCGCGGCGTTGGTGTCGTAGTTGAGCTTCAGGTGCACGGTGATCGTGCTCACGCCCTGCGCGCTCGACGATTCGACGTAGTCGATGCCGTCGGCGCTGGCGATCACGCGCTCGAGCGGCGACGTGATGAAGCCGCGCACGAGGTCCGCGTTCGCGCCGACGTAGGCGGTGGTCACCGTGACCACGGCGATGTCGCTGCGCGGGTACTGCCGCACGCTCAGCGACCGCACGGCCTGCAGGCCGGCGATCAGGATGACGAGGTTGACGACGATCGCGAGAACCGGGCGCCGGATGAAGAGGTCGGTGAACTTCATCTAGTTCTCTTCCGGCTTGGGAGCGGGGTCGTTGCCGGGCGTGACGTCGTTGTTCACCGTCACCGCGGCGCCGCTGCGCAGCTTGAAGACTCCCGAGGTGACGACCTGCTCGCCGGCCGAGAGGCCGGACAGGATGGCCACCTGGTCGCCGCGCTGCGCGCCCAGCTGGACGAACTTCTGGCTCACGCCGAGGCGCATCTTGCCGTCGGGTCCCTTGACGTCGCCCACGACGAACACCGAGTTGCCGTAGGGCGCGTAGTTCACGGCGGAGATGGGAACGGCGATGAGCTCGCGCTCCCCGCCCATGCCCACGTGAACGTCCACGAACATGCCCGGGCGCAGCAGGCCGCGCGGGTTTGCCAGCGTGCCCTGCACCTGCACGTTGCGCGTGGACTCGTCCACGATGGCGTTGATGGCGGTGACGCGCCCGGTCGTGCGCACACTCTTGGCGGTGTCCGACGTGACTTCGAGCCGCGCGCCGACACGCAGCGAGGCGAGGTCCTGCTGCGGCACCGCGAAGTTCACGTACACCGGGTCCATGGACTGCAGCGGCACCACGGGATCACCGCTGTGCACGTACTCGCCCACGTTGACCTGGCGGATGCCGGTGACGCCCGAGAACGGGGCCTTGATGATCTTGCGGTCGAGCGCGGCCTGCATCTGCACCACGTTGGCCTCGGCGATCTTGAACTGCGCCGCGACGAGGTCGAAGTCGGCCTGCGAGATGGACTGCGACTCGAGCAGCTTGCGCGAGCGCTCGATCTGGGCGCGGGCCAGTTCGCGCTGGGCCTCGGCGCCGGCGAGCTGGGCGCGCTCCTGGCGGGCGTCCAGCGTGATCAGCACCTGGCCGGCGCGCACGCGGGCGCCCGACTCGAACTCGATGCGGTCCACGATCCCGGCGAGGTCCGCGCTCAGCGTGACGCCCTGCACGGCGGCGATGCCGCCGACGGCGTCGAGCGTGACGGGCCAGTCCACCGAGCCGGCCACCACGGTGGTCACGGCCTCGGGCGGCATCTGGAAGGCCTTGCCGTTGGCGATGGCGGTCTGGATCTGCTGGAACTTGTAGAAGCCGATCGCGGCGACGAACACCACCACGGCGATCAGCATCTGGATCATGCGTCTGGACATGAGGCGGGAGCTCCCGGGATTTCGTGCGCGAAGACGGTGACGGACGCGCTCCCGCACCGCGCGCGGGGAGCGCGGCGAGTGGCCGAGGGGGCGGACGCCGGCGACGGGTCTTCGATGTCGTGAAGGCTTCGGGCGATGCAGGCCGATTCGAGTCCGGCCCGCGCGGCCGGCGAGTCCTGCGGATGGATCGCAGCCGGCCGCGTGGGCCGGAGTTCGCCGGGCGCGCAATGTATCACGGGAGGGCGGGACCGGCGACGGCGGCCGGGGCGCGCCGGTCGGCCGGGCTGCCCCATTCGTCGTTTCGCCGGGCGGCGCTCCGCGGCGTCAGCGAAACGAAGCGGCCTTTCGGAAGACCTGCTCGAGCTGGCCGAGCACGGCCTCGGGCGCGTGCGCGCGCATGGCGTAGTCGCGGGCTCGCGCGCCCGCGGCGCCGCGGCGCGCGCCGTCCGCCATCCACGCCTCGGTTGCCGCAACGAGCGCGCCGGGCGAGGCGACCACTTCACCCAGTCCCTCGCGCTCCACCGCGCCGTCGGGGTCCACGCACGACAGGCTGGGCACGCCGTGCGCCCAGGCCTCGAGCACCGTGTTGGGGAAGCCCTCGGCGGGCGAGGTGTGCACGAACAACGCCGCGCTCCGGTACAGCTCCGAGACGCGCTCCTGGTCGAGATAGCCGCGCACCTCGAGATTGGGCAACTCGCGCGCCGCCGCCTGTGCGCGCTCCCAGCTCTCGGCCGTCTCGGGCGGAATCGGCACGATGCCGCACATGACGAACCGGCGCCGCGGCAGCGCGCGCGCGAGGTCGAGGAACCAGTCGGGCCGCTTGGAGGGCTTGTAGGTCGCGAGCCACACGATGTCGGAGTTGGCGGCGGCGGCGGCCGAGCTCGGCGGAGTCTCGACCAGGTTGCGCACGATCGACGCCTCGATGCCGAACTCGCGGCGGAAGGCGTCGCGCTGCGAACCGGTCTGCGCCACCACGGCGCGGGCGCCGCGCAGCGCCCGCCGGTACCACCAGCGGTCGCGCGGATTGCCGAGCAGCGGCAGCGAGGCGAGCGCGTCGTGGTCGTGCGCCGCCCCGAACACGAACGCCCGCCCGCGCAGCCGCGCCGCCTCGAACGCCGTGCCCGCCTCGAGCGACGCGCCCCGGACGTAATAAACGTCGGCGTCGGCCGCGAGCAGCGCGCGCATCGTGGAGCTGAGCCGCGGATGAAAGAAGCGCAGCACGGGCAGGCCCGCCTCCATGCGGTACGTCTTGAGCACGCGGACGCCGTGCACCGTGACCGGAGAGGGCTGGCCGTAGTCGCAACCGACCACGGTCACCTCCACCCCGCGCGCCGCGAGCCCGCGCGCGAGCCGGGCCTGCTGCACCTCGGCGCCGCCGGTGAACGCCACCTGGCCTTCGCTCCACAGCGGCCAGAGCAGCGGAGCGTGAAAGCAGACGCGCAGGGGGCGCCCGGCGCCCGCCGTCATCGCGCGCTCCAGCGCGCGAGCGCCGCTTCCAGCTGCGGCCGCACCGCGCTCCACGCGAAGCGCTCCGCCGTGCGGCGCGCCTCGGCGCCGAGCGCGGCCGCGAACGTTGCGTCGCCCCCCAGGCGTCGGAGCGCGGCGGTCAGGGCGGCCGGGTCGTCGGGCGGAATCACCAGCCCGTTCACCCCGTCCACCAGCAGGTCGCGCGTGCCGGCGCAGGGCGTGGCCACCACCGGCCGGGCGTACGCCATCGCCTCGAGCAGCACGTTGGGCAGCCCTTCGCCGCGGCGCGCGGCCAGCACGGCCACGCTCGCCTCGCGATAGAGCGTATCGAGCCGGTCGCGCGAGGCGAACCCCTCGAAGCGGCAGTCCGCGCCCGCGGCGCGCGCTTCGAGCGCGGCGCGCTCCGGGCCGTCTCCGGCGATCACCAGCGGCAGCGCGGCGGCGCGCGCGGCGTCGATCACCACGTCCATGCCCTTGTCCGCGATGAGCCGCCCCACGCTCAGCACGCGCGTGCCCGGCGGCAGCGTCCCGGCGGGCAGGTCGAGGCCGTTGCCGATCACCCCGAGCCGCTCGCGCACCGCGACCACGCGCGCGGGCGCATGGCGCTCGAGTTCGTGCAGCAGGTCCACGCGGTTCTGTTCACTCTGCACGAGCACGCCGCGCGCGCCGCACCACACGCGCGGGCTCACCAAGGCGTTCACGCGCGAGTCCCCCAGCCGGTACTCGGCCTCGCCGCGGATCCACACGATCGCGGGAATGCCCAGCCGCTTTCCGGCCCGCACCCCGGCCAGCCCCGAGACGAATGTCTGGAAGCACAGCAGCACGTCGGGACGCGGGTTCAGCGCCCCCACCGCGCGCCCGATGGCGGCGATGTCGGAGAACGTCCGCCACAGCGGCAGCTTCGAGACCGGCAGCCGCACCACGGTGAAGCCGTCGCGCTCCTCGCGCTCGCTCTGCCCGGGCGGGTCGCGCCGGGTGATCACCGTGACGCGATGGCGGTCGCTCAGCCGCTTCGCCCAGCCCTCGGCCTGGATCTCGGCGCCGCCGAACGAGCCGGGCGGAAAGTGGCCGATCAGGATGGCGACGTGCACGATCAGTCCTTCGCGTCCGCGGCGACGGCCTCGTGCAACGGCAGCGGCCCGTCGGTGGGTTCGGCCAGCGACTCGCGTGGACGGTCGAGCCACGTCTGCGCCCACAGCTCGAGGCACACCAGCGTGAACACCTGGCGCGCATGCTTGTCGTCGCGCGCGCCCTTTCCGGCGAGCACTTTTTCCACCCCGGCGGGATCGAGCCAGCCGCGCTCGCGGCAGCGGCGGTCCAGCAGCACCTCGCGGGCGAGCCGCCCGAAGTCGTCGCCGAACCAGCGCTCGAGCGGTACGCCGAAGCCCTGCTTGCCGCGCGCGAGGATCTCGGGCGGCAGCAGCGTGCGCGCGGTCTCCTTGAGCGCCCACTTGGTGACGTCGCCGCGCAGCTTGAGGTCGAATGGCAGCCGGGCCACGTATTCGAGGAACACGTGATCGAGCAGCGGCGCGCGCACCTCGAGCGAGCTGAGCATGGACGTGCGGTCCACCTTCACGAGCACGTCGTCCGTCATGTACGTCATGGCGTCCAGGTAGAGCAGCGCCGGGATGTCCCCCACCGCCTGCTTCGCGCGGGCGTGGACCGCGCGGGCGGCCGCGTAGGGATCGTGCCGCGACGTGGACTCGCGCAGCGCCCGCGACAGCACCGCGACGCGCTCGCGCGGCGGAAAGTGCGACATGGCCTCGAGGTGGCGGTCCACCACGCTGAGCCCCATGCGGTGCAGCTTGCGCCCGATCGAGTCGTCGTTGGAGAGCAGCGCCGCTGGCGCTGCGGCCAGTTGGCGGAGGGCTTGCGGGATGAAGTCGAGCTTGGCGTAGCGGCGGGCCCACGGATAGGTGACGTAGCCGGCGAAGGCCTCGTCGCCGCCGTCGCCGGACAGCGCGACGGTCACGTGGTGGCGCGCCATTTCGGCCACGTGGAACGTGGGAATCATCGAGGCGTCCGAGAAGGGCTCGTCCAGCCCCCAGACCAGGCGAGGCATCAGCTCGAGCGCGCGCGGGCGCACCACCAGCTCGTGGTGATCGGTGCCCAGGTGCTTCGCCACACGGCCGGCATGCTGCAGTTCGGAGAAGTCCTGGTCCTCGAACCCGATGCTGAACGTCTTGACGGGCGCGCTGCTGGCCTGCGCCATGAGCGCCACGACGATGCTCGAGTCGATCCCGCCCGACAGGAACGCGCCCAGCGGCACGTCCGACATGAGGCGGATGCGCACCGCCTCGGCGAGCAGCTCGCGCAGGCGGGCGATGGCCTCTTCCGGGCCGATGCCCGGGTCGGCGGTGACGGGCAGCGACCAATAGCGCTCGACGCGCGGGCCGCGCTCGTCGCAGATCAGGCGGTGCGCGGGCGGCAGCTTGCGCACGCCGCGGAAGATGCTCTGCGGGCTGGGCACGTACTGGTAGGTGAGGAAGTCGGACACCGACTGCGGGTCCACCTCGCGCGGCACGCTCGGATCGAGCATGAGCGTCTTGAGCTCGCTGGCGAACACCAGACGCTTGCCGTCGTCGTGATAGAAGAGCGGCTTCTTGCCGAGCCGGTCGCGCGCCAGCATGAGCCGGCGCTGCGTGCGGTCGTAGAGCGCGAACGCGAACATGCCGCGCAGGTCGCCCAGAAGCTCCGGGCCCTTTTCCTCCCACAGGTGCAGCAGCATCTCGGTGTCGCTGTTGCCGCGCAGCCGGTGGCCGCGCGCGACCAGCTGCGGCTTGACCTCGGGCCAGTTGTACAGCTCGCCGTTGAACGTGACCCAGACCGTGCCGTCCTCGTTGGGCATGGGCTGGTGCCCGGCCTGCGACAGGTCCACGATCGCGAGCCGGCGCTGCGCGAGCGCGACCGGGCCCTCGCACCACACGTCCCAGTCGTCGGGTCCCCGGTGGCGCTGGACGTGCGCCTGCCGGCGGACCAGTTCGCGGTCGGCCTGACCTTCACGGTAATGAAAGACGCCGTTGATGCCGCACATGCGGGGCTACCTCGGGGACTGGGGGGAACTCGCGGAACGGACGCGCAGCGTACCCACCGCGACGCCGCTGTAGTAGTCCCGATCGAAGAAGATGTCGCTCAACCGGTAGTTCGGGTAGTGCGGCTGGCGCAGCACGCGCACCTCGACGCGCCACTCTCCCGGCACCGCCGCAGCGGGCACGTGCATGGGAACACGATCGCCGACCACCTCGCCGCTCTTCCACAGGTCGACGCCGTAGGCGCCGTTGACGGGAATGTGGTCCCAGCGGAAGCGGTAGAGCTCGCCGCGCGAGATCTCGTAGACCTTGCGCATCGGCTTCTCGATGAAGCGGGGAGCCGAAAGGTCCGGCGGCATCGGGCGGTCGAACCGCACCGCCACCACGTAGGCGCCGGCGGGCAGGCCGCCCGGGGAGCGCCAGTCGAGCGACAGCCACAGCGAGTCGCCCGGCGCCGCCTCGGCGGGCTCGATGCGCACGCCCACCAGTTCGGGCAGCCCCGGCCCCATCCCGATGGGCGCGAGATCGCGCGAGGGGTCGGACGCGCGCACGAACGGGCGCGGAGTCGGGGGCGCCGACAGCGTGTCGAGCACGTCCGCGCGGATGGCGTACACGACGAAGTCGCCGCTGTCGTACACGCGCTCGAAGGCGTCCGGCCGCGAGTCGAATCGCGCGCGGGCGAGCGCGAACCACGCGCGCGAAGGCGCCCAGTAGTCGAGCCGGGGCGTCTCGGCGAAGCGGTCGTTGAGCGCGATCGTGGTGACTCCCCAGCGGCGGGTGACCTCGCGCGTGCGCTGCCAGGTGCCATAGGGGTCCAGCGCGTCGCGGGCGTCCAGGATGCGCGCGAGCCCGAGCGAGTCGTTCGGCGAACTGTGCTGGTCCACCAGCGTGGCCACCCAGTGCCGCGTCATCATGGGAATCGAGTAGCTGGTCGCCGGATCGCTCAGCACCACGCTGCCCGCGGGCAGGTGGGCGTCCATCCACGCGAGCGCCCCACCCCAGCGTTCGACGCTGGTGCGCGCCTGCGCCGCGAGCGCGTCCTGCGGGCGCGTGAACGCGTTCCACGCATCCCCGAGCGGCAGGTGCACCAGGAACACCACTCCCGCCAGCCCCAGCGCGCCGGTCACGCGCGAGCGGGCATCCGGCCGGCGCAGCAGCGCCCACAGCTCGGTGAACGCGAACGCGAGCGCGGCCGGCAGCGGCAGCAGCCACACGAAGCGCATGAGCAGGTAGCCCAGCTTGGGCTGCAGCAGTCCCACGAGCGGCGGGAAGAACATGATCGTGGCCGCGGCCACCGAGGTGGTGAGCAGGTACAGCACCGCGGGCCGCGCCGCGGCGCGTCCCCACGCCCACCACGACAGCGGGAACAGCAGCCACGCCATGCCGAGCCAGTCCCACAGCACGCCGAACGACACCACCGTGGCGCCGTCCCACAGCGTGAGCAGCCCCTGCGGTTCCGTGTGGATGACGTTGCTGGGCGCGTACGAGAGCCGCGCCCGCCACAACAGGTAAGGCAGGCACGACAGCCCCAGCGCGAGCGCGGTGCCGAACAGGCGCCGGGCCTGCGCCGAGAGCCCGCGGTCGCGCACGAGCATGCCCGCCCACAGCGCTCCGAACACCACGGCGAACTGCAGCGAGGCGAACACGTGCGCCGCCACGGCGCCCAGCGCCAGCCCGATCGCGGCGACGCGTGTCGAACGGCCCGGGCGGCGCAGGTCGGCCAGCACCGCCGTGGCGGTGGCCAGCGCGAGCTGGTCGGCGAGCTTGGTGGCGAACACCGCCTCGCGCAGGAACGGCATGGCGATGCTGCCGCCGTAGGTCAGCAGCAGCATCCACGCGCCGACGACCGCCAGCGCGGAGCCGGAGGCTCCGGCCCCCGCCATTCCGAAAGCAAACGCCGCCGCGTTGATCACGAACAGCGGCGCGAGCAGCGCGGCCAGCAGCCGCCACGTGGGCAGCGGGTCCACGCCCGAGAGGTGCGAGACCAGCGCGACGATCGGGTGCCACAGCCCCTTGCGCGGATCCGCCCCCGCGCGGCCCGCGTCGCGGAAGAACGCGTCGGTCGGGAACGCGTCCCCGCCCGCGATCATGCGCCGCACGGTGCCGATGTGGTCGGGCGAGTCGGTGTAGTAGCTGACCGGCGTGCCGAGCCGCGCGCAGTGCACGGCGGCCGCGAACGCGGCGAGCAGCACCAGCGCCAGCGCCACGCGCGACAGCGGCGGCGGCTCGCCCGGCGC
>JADLGX010000224.1 GCA_020849095.1 Candidatus Eiseniibacteriota bacterium | reverse complement strand
TGGCGATCAGCAAGACCACCGACGCGCGCGGCGCGTGGTGGCTGTACAAGACCGACATGACCAAGGACGGCAACGTCCAGACCGGCAACTGGGCGGACTACCAGTCGCTCGGAATCAGCGACGACAAACTCGCCATGACGGGCCAGATGTACAGCTTCGCGGGCGGCAACTACCTCTACCAGAAGGTGCGAATCTTCGACCGCGCCGCCGCCTACTCGGGCCAGACGCTGACCTACTTCGACTTCGTCAACTGGGCCCCGCCGACCGGCGGCGACATGTTCGACCTGTTCGTGACCAAGGCCGCGCGCAACCTGAGCGCGGGCGACAACGACATTCACCTGCTGTGCATTCCCAACACCGGCAGCACGACGGTCACCTCGACCACCATCTTCGGGCCGCCCTCCTCGCCTTCCATGTCTCCCCCGGTGCTGGTGCCCTGCCGCGCGTACGCCATGCCCGCGAACGCGATCCAGAAGGGCTCGGCCACGATGGTGCCCACCAACGACTGCCGGCCGACCGACTTCTACGTGCGCAACGGCGTGCTCACGGTGGCGTGGCACGAGTCGGTCACGCTGGGCGGGCTGGTGTCCGCCATCCGTCTCTACCAGCTGCGGCTCAGCGATCTCACCGTGCTGACCGACGAAACGTTCGCGGCGAGCGGCGTGTACATGTACTACCCGGCCGTGACCGTGGACTCGGTCGGAACGGTGTTCCTGGGCTTCGACCGCTCGAGCGCCACCGAGTACCCGTCCACCTACATCACCGGCAAGCGCCGCAGCGACGCCACGCTGCAGCCCAGCACGCTCCTGCGCACGGGGCAGTCGTCCACGGCGCAGTCGCGCTGGGGCGACTACACGGGCATCGACATGGACGCCTCGCTGTCGGGTCCCGGCGGCGCCGTTGCCTGGTACGCCGGCCAGTACACCAAGGGCACCAACAACTTCGGCACCTGGATCCAGCGCGTGTCGTTCCCCTACGGCCAGATCACGGGCACGGTGAGCGACGACTGCGACGCTCTCACGGCCACCACCAGTGACCGTTCGGCGCTCGCCGGCGTGACGCTGGAGCTCAAGCAGGGCGCCACCACGGTGCAGACCACCACGACCAGCGCGTCGGGCGCGTTCCTGTTCGGCTACCTCGAGGCGGGCACCTACGACGTGGTCGTGACCGCTCCCGCGGGCGGCTCGGCGGTGGACGCCACCGCCGGCAGCGGCGCCACCTCCCAGACGCGAATCTCGGCGAGCGACGTGCAGGTGACGCTCACCACCACGCAGACCTCGGCGAACAACGCCTTCCTGGTCACCAGCACGCACGCCGCGCCGCTCACCACCGGCCTGTCGCCGTTCGGCCGCGTGGCCGGATCGGGCGGCTTCACGCTCACCGTCAACGGCTCGAACTTCGCGCGCTGCGCCACGGTGCGCTGGGACGGCGCCGACCGCACCACCACGTGGATCAGCGCCAGCCAGCTGACGGCCGCCATCGCGGGCGCCGACGTGGCCGCCGCGGGTTCGCACGCGATCACCGTGCTCAATCCCGCGCCGGGGGGGGGCGCGAGCAACGCGCAGACGTTCACGGTCACACTGGCCGCCGACACGCAGGCGCCCGTGGTCTCGGTGACCTCGCCCACGAGCGGGCAGTCGTGGCCGATCGGGTCGGCGCAGACCATCACTTGGAGCGCGACCGACGACATCGGCGTCAACGCAGTGGACCTGGCCTGGTCGGCCGACGGCGGCGCCACGTTCCCCAACGCGATCGCCACCGGCGTGCCCAACACGGGCTCGTACAACTGGACCGTCGCGGGCCTGCCCACGGGCACGGCGCGCGTGCGCGTGCGCGCGTATGACAGCGGCGGCAACGTGGGCTCGGACTCGAGCCACGCCAACGTGTCGTGGACCGGCTGGACGGTGACCGCCTCGGCGGACGCCAACGGCGGCATCTCGCCTGCCGGCGCCACGGGCGTGGGCGACGGCGCCACGCCGTCGTACACGATCACTCCCGCGAGCGGCTACATGGTGGCCGACGTGCTGGTGAACGGTGTCTCGGTGGGCGCGGTCACCGGTTACGCGTTCGCCGCCATCCACGCCAACCAGACCATCGCCGCCACGTTCACGACCGCGGCCTACCCGATCAACGTGACGCTCAGCGGCTCGGGCTCGGTCGCGAGCAATCCCAGTCTGGCCGCGTATCCGGCGGGCTCGTCGGTCACGCTCACGGCCACCGCCTCCCCGGGCTGGGCGTTCGACTCGTGGAGCGGCGACATCTCGTCCACGCTCAATCCGGTCGGAATCACCATGAGCGCGGCGCGCAACGTGACCGCCACGTTCACCCAGCACGTGTACACCTGGAACCAGGCGGGCAGCGGCGACTGGACCGTGCCCACCAACTGGACGCCCACGCGCAGCACGCCGTCCACGGACGACATGCTGGTGTTCAGCGGCGGCGGCTCGGTGACCGTGACCAGCATGCCCACCCAGACCATCGGGCGGCTGTCGCTGTCCAACGGCACCGCCCTCACGATCCAGCCCGCGATCACCGCGACGCTGAACATCTCGGGACGCGCCGGCACCGACTTCGAGGTTCCGGTCGGCTGCTCGATCACGCTCAACACGGGCTCGGCGGTGACCATCGCGCTCGGGACCGGCGCCACCGGCCTCGTGGGCGGCACGATCAACGTGAGCAGCTCGGCGCACCGGCTGCACGCCATCGATCCGGGCGCGCTCGTCTTTGCCGGCGGCTCCAAGGTCCTCATCACCGCCGGCTTCACGGGCAACATCTTCGGCAACGGCGGCGGCACCAGCGGGCTCAACGGCGTCGTCATGCAGGCGGGCTCGCTGCTGGCGCAGGCGTCCGGCCTCAATCCGTTCGGCAGCTCGGTGCCCAACTCCTGCGTCATCTTCCAGGCCGGCAGCCGCTATCGCGTGGACGGCAACCTGGTGCTGTCGGTGTCGGGCCGCACCTACGCCGACCTCGAATACAACTACACGGGCGCGCTCAGCGCGTCCGGCCCCACGGCGTTCAGCGTGGACAGCCTCATCGTCACGCGCGGCACGCTCAACTGGAACATGACCGGCGGCGGCACGATCCGCGGCGACATCGTGGTCAAGGCCGGCGCCACGCTGAACATGAACCCCGCCTCGGGCACTCCCGTCGCCATGCTCGGCGGCGCGGTGCCGCAGTACGTGGACGTGGCGGGCACGTTCAGCAACCTCGCCAACGCCACGTTCAACGTGAACAACCCGACCGGCGTGCTGCTGCGCCGCAACTTCACCGTGGCCGGGCCGCTGTCGTTCACCAACGGCCGCATCATCACCGGCGCGGCCAACACCATGGCCGTCACCGGCACGGGCAGCGTGACCGGCGCCGCCCCCGGCACGGGCTGGGTGGTGGGCAACCTGCGGCGCAACTTCGCCGCTGGCACCTCGACCCGCACGTTCGACGTGGGCGACTTCACGCTCTACACGCCCGTGGACGTCACGCTGAACGGCGCCGCGGCGGCGTTCGACGTGACCGCGAGCAGCACGCCGGGCGACCATCCCGAGCTGGCCAGCTCCGACCTCGACGCGAACCAGTCCGTGAACCGCTACTGGACGCTGTCCCGCACCGCGGCCACGGCCTTCACCAGCTACGACGCCACGCTCCACTTCGACGCGGGAGATCTCGACGGCGGCACGGACACGGGCGCGCTGCTCGCGCGGCGCTGGAACGCCGGCTGGAGCAACCTGGCCACGGGCACGCTCACGGGCACCAGCGCACAGCTGACCGGACTCACGGCCTTCGGCGACTTCGCGCTCGGCGAGGAGTCCGCCATCGATAACCAGCCGCCCAGCATCGCGGTGACCTCTCCCAACGGCGGCGAAGTGCTGCTGGCGGGCGGGAGCACCGACCTCACGTGGTCGGCCGCGGACAACGTGGGCGTCGCGGAGGTGGACCTGTTCCTCTCGCGTGATGGCGCCACGGGCACGTACGAGACCATCGCCACCGCCGTGCCCAACACCGGCACGTACAGCTGGAACGTGACGTCGCCCTACACGTCCACAGCGTGGCTGCGAGTGGTCGCACGCGACGCCGCGGCCAACACCGCGGCGGACACCAGCAACGCGTCGTTCGCCATCCTCGCCGCGACCGGCGTGGACGGCGGCCCAGTGACCGCCTACGCGCTGTCGCCGGTGTTCCCCAACCCCATGCGCTCCGGCGGCACGTTCGCGTTCGCGCTGCCGCGCGGCGGGCACGTGAAGCTGGCCATTCTCGACGTGCAGGGCCGCCAGGTGATGTCGCTGGCCGACGGCGAGTACGCCGCGGGCCGGCACTCGCTCGGCTGGAGCAACGGCACTCGCGGCTCGCTCGGCGCGGGGCTGTACTTCGCGCGGCTGCAGGTGGCCGGGCGCACGTTCACGCAGAGGTTCGTGCTGGCGAGGTAGCGCGCGAACGCCGCGGGAAGCAGGCGAGGCCCGGAGCCTTTCACTTGGCTCCGGGCCTTCGCATGTCCGAGAATGCCGCGCATGAAGACTTTCTTGAGCGCCTCGCTGCTCGCTGCCGCCATGCTCGCGCCGGCCCCGGCCGTCGCCGCCATTCCGGCCGATTCGCTCTTCCAGATCATCCGGGCCCGCAGCGTCCATCGCGCGAACGCGGACTGGGCGCGGCTGGACTCTTCGTATCGCTCGGGCATGGCCGACGCGAAGAACGAGCGCGACACCGTCCGCACCGTGGTCCGGTTGTTCGAAGCCCTGGGCGACGTGCACAGCCAGCTGATGGTGGACGGGCGCCCCTACGCGCACTCCCCCGACTACGACGTGCCCACGCTGGCCCGGCTGCGCCCGCTGGTGCAGCGCTCGCAGCGCGAAGCCGGCATCGCGCGCACGGCGCTGCTCGACGGGCGCTGGTTGTACGTGCGCGTGCCCGGCATGTCGGCGTGGTCCGGCAATCGCGTGAACGAGGCATCGCAAGCGCTCGCGGATTCGCTCTGCGCGCGGGCAGGCGGCGCCGCAGGCGAGAAGATCAAAGGTGTCGTTCTGGACCTGCGCGCCAACAGCGGCGGCAACCTGGCCATCATGGCCGCGGGGCTCGGCGCGCTGCTCGGCGACGGCGAACTTGGCGCCTCGCTGGACGCCGATGGCCGGCGCACGCGCGTGTTTTCGCTGGCCGGCGGCGAGTTCTCGATGAACGGCGTGGCGCTGGCCCGGGCGAACCCACGTTGCCCGGCCTCGTTCGCCACGTTGCCCGTGGCCGTGATCATCGGTCCCGCCACGATCAGCTCGGGCAGCATCACGGCCATGCTGTTTCGCGGCCGCCCGCGCACCGCGCTGATCGGCGAGCCCACAGCGGCGGGTTACACGACCGGCAACGACTGGATCCCGCTCGACGGCCGCGTGCAGCTGAACCTGGCCACCGAGTACAACGCCGACCGAACGGGCACGGTGCATCGCGAGTCGGTGGCACCCGACATCCGGGTGAATGGCGACGACGACTTCACCGACCTGCCGCACGATCCCAAGGTGTGGCGCGCGATCCGCTGGCTCACGGCCGAGGCGAAGCGGAAGTAGGCGTGGCCTGCGCCACAGGCGCAGGAGCCTTTCTCCCCGCGCGCGGCGTCGCGACACGCCGTCGCTTTGCCGCCCATGCGCGCTTGCCGCGCATGAAGGCCGCCCCCAGCACGCGCTCGGCCTCGTGCTGATTGTGAGCGCGGCACAGCAGCCGCAGGTTCTCGAGCGACGACTCGCCGCCCTTCGAGCGCGGTACGACATGGTCGAACTCCACCTGCCAGCGCGATGCGCACACGTGCCCATCGTCGCCGCGATAGGTGCAGCGGCCTTCATCCCGCGCGTACACGGCACGAACGATGTGCTCGGGGATGTTGTCGGTCGCTTGATCGGGTCGTGGCGCGCGCGGCGCTCGGGGCTGCTTCGTCGCGGCCTGGCGCTGCTTGCGCGCCTGCTCCAGTCCCATGCGCACGAGTCGCGCGAGTACCAGTCCCAGGTCGCCATTCGGGATCACGTGGCTCAGGAGTTCGGCCGCCTCCTGCAGTTCCGCGAGCGTCTGTTCGTCGAGCGTGGTGCGGAACTCGAACCGAGCCGACGACGGCGGCGACGCCGACGGCACCGGGTCCTGCTCCACGAAGAGTGGCACCTGCTGTTCGGTCGGATCCGGCGGAACCGATGGGACAGGGGGCCGCGCGGCCCCTTGATCGCTCACGGCCCGCGCGACCACTGGCGCGGACAGCGGGCGAACTCGGGTCGGAGTGTCGGGCTTGGGCGAGCGACCGGCCAGCAACAGGGCAACCTGCTCGTTGGTCTTGCCCCGCGTGGCATCGAGCAGAGCGATAGCCTGCTCCGGCGCGCTCGCGCGAAACAGCTCGCGGCTCATCATGAGCAACGCCGTCAGCGTGATCCTACCGTCCGCGAGCCGCTCGAGGATGACGGGATGGCGCCGCGCAAGCCGGGCCACACGAATGCGCTTCTTGGCCACGTCTTCCGACATGCCGAAGTGCTGGGTGCAGTAGTCGTACAGCGAGCGGTACCCGAAGGTCAGGTGGCGGCCCCGCGCGCCCACTTCGCCCAAGTAGGCAATCAGTTCCGCGGTGGCGACGCGATCCTGCGCCACTCGTTGGGCGAGCCCGCGATCGAGTTCGTCGTGGGTGAGACGCGACAGATCGAAACGCTGCGACATGTGCGCACTCCGCTTCGGGGGCGGGTGTGCATGCGTTGTATCACGGACGTTTGCGAACGCCGCAGAGACACGCAGGGGGCCGATCGGCTGACTGCGCGAGAACTTTGCGACTGTCCGCCGAATGACGGCGCCAGCGCCCGCCCCTCGCATTCACGAGCGCGCCGCAACGAGCGTTCGCGATCGGAGACAGGCCTGTTCCTGGAGGTGGTCAAGCAAAGAATTCGTCCGGGAATCAGCGGCTCACTTCGAGCCTTCCCAAGAGCAGGCCGTCAGGAGACTCGATCAACACGCGATTGCCGACGGGCGATGCCACTGCTCCGAAACACCCCCTGGGAAGCCCGCTCACCTCGGTCCTCCAGTGCTCGGAAAGCGATACGGCGAACAGTGCCGTCGGGTAGAGCCCGCCCTCATCGGATCCCAGCGGAGTGCCCAGCGCAAGGTCGCCATCGCATGCCAGTGATCGGATGAAGAGGTCCTGGTCCCGCTCGGTGAACCGGCCCGTCTCCTGACCGAGAGAGTCCAGGATCACCGCGTCCACTCCCGGGCGCGCTCGAAGGGCAAGGTAGCGCCGGCTGGCCACGTTCCACTCCAACAGAAGTGTCCGATCGCCTGCAGGCCGCTCCACGAATGAGTATCCCGGTGCGGCCGCGATCGACATCGCCGAGTCCGGTGCAGATCCGACCTCGAGAACCACCAGCTCGCGCTCTTTGCTCCCCCCGCCCGTGAACAGAGTGTGGCGACGCAGCGCTCGCGGATCAGTGAGCGGCTCCAGGACGAAGCGGCCGAGCGACCAGAGCTCGCCCCCGCGTCCCGACCAAGTCAACAGCGTCCCGTTGGCCAGCCAGAAGAGCCTGAACGCGTTGCTGGCGGAGGATGCGAGCGAAGGTGCACGCGAGAATCCCACGACATGGACGTCACTGCCCACGTTCGATGGATCCCTCCGTCGGGTCAGGCAGGCAACCGTTGACCCGTCCGGCGCCCAATCGCATGCCCGAACTGGATCGCTGAGGTCGAACTCCCGCGAGATCGACAGCGTGTCGGTCCGATAGAGCACAATCCCGATTCCGCGGCGAAGCGCGAATGACCGCCCATCCGGGGACCAAGCATCGCCGAAGCCGGGCAGGCCCGCGCTCGTGATCGTCGTATCGAGGACGAAGCGGACATGCCGCCCCGGCTGTGTCGGAGTTCGGGCCGTGCAACCAAAGGCGAGCGCGGCGATGGACAGGCCGCAGAAGGCGGACCTGAACCTCGAGGCGGGATGCGCGGCGAGCACGACGACCTCCGAACGGTGGCGATGGACGCCCCATCCTGCGCCCCGTCTCAGGGGAACGCCAGAGGCGCGCCCTACTCCCCGCCGCTCACCAGCGCTTCCAGCTCCATCCAGCGCTCGAACGCCGTGGCGATCTCGCCCTCGATCGCTTCGAGCCGAGCCTTGGTGGGCGCCACGTCGGCGGGCCGCTCGGTGTAGAAGCTCGGCTGGGCGAGCAGGTCGAACAGCGCCTGCTTCTCGGTCTCGAGCTTCTCGATGCGCCCCGGCAGCTCGGCCAGGTCGCGCTTCTCCTTGAAGCTCGCGCGACGAGGTTTGTCGGCTGTCTTGGAGCCTGCGCCCCGTGCCGCCTTCGTCGGCCCGGCCGGCTCCACCTTCGGCCGCTGCCGCACCCAGTCCTGGTAGCCGCCCACGTACTCCTGCCAGCCGCCGCTGCCGTCGGGCACCAGCGTGGACGTGGCCACGTTGTCGAGGAACACACGGTCGTGCGACACCACCAGCAGCGTGCCCGCGTACTCGCTGAGCATGTCTTCGAGCAGCTCGAGCGTCTCGAGGTCCAGGTCGTTCGTGGGCTCGTCCAGCACCAGCACGTTGCAGGGCCGCGCCAGCATCTTGGCCAGCTGCAGCCGGCGGCGCTCGCCGCCCGAGAGCTTGGTGATGGGCCCCTGGATCTGGTCGGCGGAGAACAGGAAGTCCTGCAGGTACCCGACGATGTGCTTCTGCCCTTCGCCCAGCGAGATCATCTCGCGGCCCTCGGCCACGTTCTCGCGCACCGTGCGCGACTCGTCGAGGTCGTCGTGCAGCTGCCGGAAGTAGGCGACTTCCAGCTTGGTTCCGGGCGTGACAGTGCCGCTCGAAGGCAATAGCTCTCCAAGCAACAGGCGGATCAGCGTCGTCTTGCCGCAGCCGTTGGGGCCCAGGATGCCGATGCGATCGCCGCGCTGGACGACCGTGGAGAGGTCGCGCACGATGGGCGCGGCAGCCTCGGCATAGGCAAAGGAAACACCCTCCAATTTCAGCACCTTGCGCCCGGACTGCTCGCCCTCGACCCACTGCGCCTTCACGCCGCCGGTCTCGTCGCGGCGGGCGCGGCGGTCGTTGCGCAGCGCCTCGAGCCGGCGGACCCGGCCCTCGTTGCGGGTGCGGCGTGCCTTGATGCCCTGGCGCAGCCACGCCTCCTCGATCGCCAGCTTCTTGTCGAACGCCGCGGCCTGGTCGGCCTCCACGATGCGTTCGGCTTCACGCGTCTCCACGTAGGCGTCGTAGCCCAACCGGTAGCTGCGCACGCGGCCGCGGTCCAGATCCAGGATGCGCGTGGCCAGCTTGCGCAGGAATCCGCGATCGTGCGTGACGAAGATCAGCGTGCCGCGCCGGCGCAGCAGCGCGTCTTCCAGGTGCTCGATCGTTTCCACGTCGAGATGGTTGGTGGGCTCGTCGAGCAGCAGAAGCTCGGGTTCCTGCACCAGCGCCGCGGCCAGCAGCACGCGGCGCTTGGATCCGGCCGACAGGGACTCGAACTCGGCGCCCAGGTCGAGCTTCAGGTCCTCGGCGGCGCGTTCGATCGCGCGCTCGACCGTCCACGACTTGTCGTGCGCGGCCACGCCGCACACCACGTGCAGGTACTCGCCCACCGTACCCGTGAGATCGACGGGCACGTCCTGCTGCAGGCCCGCCACCTTGAGCCCCGGCTGGCGCACCACGTCGCCGGAGTCGGGCCGGAGCGTGCCGTCGAACAACCGCAGCAGTGTGGACTTGCCGGCGCCGTTGCGCCCCAGCAGCCCCACGCGCTCTCCGGGCTCGATCTGCAGCGTGGAATGATCGAGCAGCGGCGGTCCGGCGAACGCCAGGGACACGTCGTTCAGGCTGATGATCGCCATCGACGCTAGACGAGTCCCAGCCGGCGGGCCTGGTCGTTCTGGAACAGCCCCTGCGGGTCGAGGCGGTGCTTGATCTCGAGGAAGCGCGTGAGCCGGTCGCCGTAGGCGCGGGCGAAGTCGTCGGCATTCACGACGGCGTCCTTGGCCGGATAGAACACGCCGCCCGCGTCGAGCACGATGCGCGTGAGGTCGCGCGTGACCGCGAACAGGTCCTTCGCGTTGCCCGGCGTGACCGCGAAGTCCAGCGCCAGCGACCAGCCGTCGAGCCCGTGCGAGAGCAGGAACTCGTCGGGCTTGTGGCGCTTGAACACGCCGAGGTACGACACCACGCCCTTCTTGCGGCAGTGTTCGAGCGCCTCGGCCATGGCGGCGCGGGCGGTCGAGTCGGGCACGAACATCTGGTACTGGATGAACCCCGAGTCGCCGTACGCGTTGCGCCAGTTGGGCACCGAGTCGAGCAGGAACGCGAACGCCACGTGCGTGTTGGTGAACGTGCCGCTCGAATCGAACGTCTCGGGAAGCACGTACTTGACCGCGTTCACCAGCTTCATGCCCGGGTCGTTGGTCATCAGCTTCATGATGCGCCACAGGATCGAGCGCGGAACGCCCATGATGCTCGGCGGCAGCACTTGTTTGTCGTTGTCGAGCAGCGCGCGGCCGGCAGGGTCTTCGGCGGCCGACATGTAGTTGGCCTGGTGCACGAGGCCGCGGCCGAGGCCACTGCCGCCGGCGAAGCAGTCGATCCAGCCGACCAAATAGTCGCTCTGCGGCATGCGCTCGACGAAACAGTCGAACATGGCGTTCAAGTTGGGCGTGGTGATCGGGCGCACCTTGACGCGGCCGCTCTCGATCTTCTTCATGCCCAGCTTCACGCGGGTGACGGCGCCCAGAAGGCCCATACCCGCGATCACCGCGCGGAATAGTTCCGGTTCACGCTCGCGCGAGAGCGTCTTCCGCTCCCCGGAGGCCGTGATGAGGTCCAGCTCCTGAACGTGGTCGCCGTAAGGTCCTGCCTTGAAACAATTCTTGCCATGAATGTTCATGGCCACGCACCCGCCCATGGTCGGGTACATGGTGCCCGGAACCACGTGCGGCCAGAAGCCGGCCGGCACGCCCGTGCGCCACATGGTCTCGATCGTCGCGCCCGGCTCCAGCTCGATGGTGCCGCGTTCACGGTCGAACGAGAGCACGCGCGACAGCCCGCGATTGTCCACCACCAGCTGTCCGGTATTGAGCGCGGCGTCGCCGTAGCTGCGCCCCGAGCCGCGGAACGTGAGCTTCAGGTCCTCGGACGCGGCGCGGCGGATGATCTCGGCCAGTTCGTCCACGCTCTGCGGCTGCAGGTAGCGCGACGCCGAGCGCGCCGAGATCCCGAATCCGTCCAGAACGCGCCACGGCGCGGACGAGCGAATCGAAGGCTGGGCGGCCATTACAGGTTGAGCTTTCGAAAGAGGAACGAGGGGATGTGCCGGATGATGAGCGCGACCAGCCCCCACTGCCCGGGCACGAACACGCTGGGCGAGCCGCCCTTATGCGCGGCCTTCAGGATGAGCGTGGCGGCCGTGGCCGGCGAGATCACCATGGGCTTCTTGGCCAGGTGCGCGGTCTTGGCGGTGTCCACGAAGCCGGGCTTGATCGTGACCACGTTCACGCCGTAGCGCGAGATTCGGTTGCGCAGCGCCTCCATCCACGTGCTCATGGCGGCCTTGCTGGTGGTGTAGCCGGGCATCGTGCGGCGCCCGCGCTCACCGGCGATGCTCGAGATACCCACGATGGTGCCGCCGCGCTGCGCCTCGAACGCAGCCGCCGCCATCTGCGTCCAGGCGATGGCGCCGATCACGTTGACCTCGATCATCTCGCGGTCCTGGGCGAAGTCGTACACGCTCTCTTCGGGGTTGTACTGCGCGCCCGAGGAATACACGAGCAGGTCGAGTCCGCCCATTTCCCGCGACAGCGCCTCGAACACGCGCGGCACGTCTTCATACGCCGTCACGTCGTGCGCCGCCACGATGGCCTTGCCGCCCGCGGCGCGGATGGCGCTCGCGACGGCTTCCAGTTCGGGCTTGCGCCGTCCGACCAGCGCCACGACGGCGCCCTCGGCCGCCACCTGCTTCGCGATCTCGGCGCCCATGCCCGACGAGGCGCCCACCACGATGGCGCGCTCGAACTTGGAAGGGCTCGGGGACTGCGTGCGGACGGCGGTGGTTCCGGCGGGAGCGCTCATGAAGGTCGTGTGGGTCCGGGGGATCGAGAGATGGGGTGTGGCGGGACGGCCCGATACTACGGCATCGGCCAGCCCCGGACGAAGTTGCAGCGCCGCTTCCGCGCCCGGGCGGGGAACTCCATGACAGAACCGCATCGCAGGGCGCACGAACCCGTCCCCCGTGTTGCGAAATGCCGCCGCCCCGTGGGACGGCGGCGCCGGGGACCTAGCTTTCGACCGGATCGTCCAGCCGCAGCGACAGCGCCACGCGCCTGCGCTTGAGGTCCACGCCCAGCACCTTGGCGTTCACCAAGTCGCCGGCCTTGACCACCTCGCGCGGGTCCTTCACGAACCGCTTGGCCAGCCGCGAAATGTGCACGAGCCCGTCCTGGTGCACGCCGATGTCCACGAACGCGCCGAAGTTGGTCACGTTGGTGACCACTCCCTCCAGGGTCATGCCGGGCTTCAGGTCCTCGATCTCGCGCACGTCCTCGCGGAACGCCGCAGCCTTGAACTCGGGACGCGGATCGCGGCCTGGCTTTTCCAGCTCGGCGAGAATGTCCTTCACCGTGGGCAGCCCGAAGCACTCGTCCACCAGCTCCTTCGCATTCACCTTGCGCAGGAACTCGCCGTCCCCGATCACCTGCTCGATCTTGCGGCCCGTGGCCTTGAGCAGCTTCTCGACGACGGGATAGGCCTCGGGATGCACGGCCGACGCATCGAGCGGGTTCTTGCCGCCGCGGATGCGCAGGAAACCGGCCGACTGCTCGAACGCCTTCTCCCCCAGCCGCGACACCTTGAGCAGCGAGCGACGGTCGGGAAACGGGCCGTTGGCGTCACGGTGCTCGACGATCTTTTGAGCCAAGGTCGCATTGAGCCCGGACACCCGGGTCAACAGAGCGACCGAAGCCGTGTTCAGCTCCACGCCCACGGCGTTCACGCAGTCCTCGACCGTGGCGTCGAGCGCTCGCGCCAGCTGCGTCTGGTTGACGTCGTGCTGGTACTGGCCGACGCCGATGGACTTGGGGTCGATCTTGACCAGCTCGGCGAGCGGGTCCTGCAACCGCCGCGCAATGCTCACCGCGCCGCGCAGCGTCACGTCGAGGTCGGGAAACTCCTTGGCGGCCAGTTCGCTGGCCGAGTACACGCTGGCGCCGGCCTCGCTGACCATCACCTTCGTGAGCTTGAGCGCCGGGTGCTTGGCGATCAGCTCGCCGGCCAGCTGGTCGGTCTCGCGCGAGGCGGTGCCGTTGCCGA
>JADLGX010000223.1 GCA_020849095.1 Candidatus Eiseniibacteriota bacterium | reverse complement strand
GGGTTCCAGGAGATCCGCGAATCCCGCACCCACCGCCCCGCGAGGCTCCCCATGTTTTCGCTCTTCCCCAAGGAAGAGGATTTCTTCCTGCTTTTCCGCCGCCAGGCCGCGCTGGTCCGTGAGGCATGCGACCAGCTGCACGAGATGATGGAGAAGTTCGACCGCCTCGAAGAACGCACCAAGTCGCTCAAGGACGTCGAGCACCGCGCCGACCTGGTCACGCACGAGATCTTCGAGCGGCTCAACCGCACGTTCATCACGCCGCTCGAGCGTGAGGACATTCACGCGCTGGCGAGCGGCCTGGACGACGTGATCGACGCCGCCGAGGCGATCGGCAGCCGGCTTCTGCTCTTCAACATCGCCCGCTCCACGCCCGAGGCGGTCCGCATGACGCTGATCCTCAAGCAGTGCGGCTGCCAGATCGAGCAGGCGGTGGACAACCTCAAGAACATGCAGAACCTCATGGGCTTCACGATCGAGATCAACCGTCTCGAGAACGAGGCCGACCTCATCTCGCGCCAGGTGGTCGCAGACCTGTTCAGCGGCCAGCACGAGATCCTCGACGTGCTGCGCTGGAAGGAGCTGTACGGACGGCTCGAGAACGCCGCCGACCAGTGCGAGGATGTCGCGAACGCGATCGAGTCCATCGTCCTCAAGAGCCGGTGACGGGCATGGAACTCCCGCACCTCTCGCTCGCGCTATGGGCCATCGTCGCGGTCGCCCTGCTCTTCGACTACAGCAACGGCTTTCACGACGCAGCCAACTCCATCGCCACCGTGGTCAGCACGCGCGTGCTGTCCCCGCGCCAGGCGGTGGTCTGGGCCGCCTTCTTCAATTTCATCGCGTTCGCCGTGTTCGGCGTGCACGTGGCCAAGACCATCGCCAAGGGCACCGTGGACCCCTCGGTGGTCACGCCCGCCATCGTGCTCGCCGCGCTCTCGGGCGCCCTCATCTGGAACATGCTCACCTGGTGGTGGGGGCTGCCCACCTCGTCGTCGCACGCGCTGATGGGCGGATTCATCGGCGCGGCCGTCGTGGCGGTGGGCCCGCAGGCGGTCGTCACCTCGGGTCTCACCAAGGTGGCCCTGTTCATCGTGATCTCGCCCGTGGTCGGCCTGTTGCTCGGGTTCCTGTTCATGCTCATCGTCATGTGGGGATTCCGGCGCTGGACACCCCGCAAGGTGGACACGCTGTTCCGCCGGCTGCAGCTGTTCTCCGCCGCCGCTTTCAGCCTGGGGCACGGCTCCAACGACGCCCAGAAGACCGCCGGCATCATCACGGCGCTGCTCTACTCCACGGGGCACATTCACGGCGACTTTCACGTGCCGTTCTGGGTGATCCTGTCCAGCTACGGCGCGATCGGGCTGGGCACGCTGTCCGGCGGCTGGCGCATCGTGAAGACCATGGGCATGAACATCACCAAGTTGCAGCCCGTCGGCGGCTTCTGCGCCGAGACCGCCGGAGCGGTCGCGCTGTTCGGCGCGAGCGCCCTGGGCATTCCCGTTTCGACCACGCACACGATCACCGGGTCCATCGTGGGCGCCGGGGTGAGTTCGACTCGGCGGCTGTCCGCTGTAAAGTGGGGCGTCGCCGGCCGTATCGTGTGGGCGTGGGTGATCACCATGCCCGCCGCCGCGCTCGTGGCCGCGGTCTGCTGGTTCGCCGTTCATCTCGCCGGGATGCGCTGAGCGCATCCGTTTCGCTCCCATCGGAGGGTTCTTCATGCAGCGCATCGACGACTTCATCGCTTCCGCCGGCATCGACCGCACGAAGGACGGCTGGCGCACCCGCCTGCCCATGCCGACGGCTCTCACCTTCGACGCCGGCCAGACGTGGAAGGCGCGCTGCAGGACCAACAAGGGCGAGATCGTCATCCGCCTCATGCCGGATGTGGCCCCGATGCACGTGACGAGCTTCGCGTACCTGGCCCGCCTGGGATTCTTCGACGGACTCTCGTTCCACCGTGTGATCACCGAGTTCATGGCGCAGGGTGGCTGCCCGCTCGGCACCGGCACCGGCGGTCCGGGCTACAAGTTCGACGGCGAGTACAGCGCCAAGGTGCGCCACGACAAGGGCGGCCTGCTGTCCATGGCCAATGCCGGCCCCGGCACCGACGGCAGCCAGTTCTTCCTCACGTTCGTTCCCACGCCGTGGCTCGACGGCAAGCACAGCATTTTCGGTGAAGTGGTCGAGGGCATGGACGTGCTGGGCGCGCTCGAGGCCTGCGGCTCGTCGTCCGGCCGCACGACCGAAAAGCTCATGCTCGAGCAGGTGACGATCGAGATCGCCTGATCGCGAGCCCGCGCGGCCATTTGCGCGCTACTCGACGGCGCCCGCTCCAGTCCGGAGCGGGCGCCGATCTCTTGGCACTCCGCCGCCACGCCCCCGGCGGACTCAGGAACCGCGCGGGCCGGCCGAGACTGGGCGCCGAGCCCTCTCCGGCCCGCCGACACCGGTGCCGCCGGCGCCTCCCATCGCCCATCGGATCTCCATGACCCGGATCGCACGTCCCATCGTCGCCGTCGTGCTGGCCCTCGCATGCCTGTGCATCGCGGGCGCGTCCGGCTGCTCGCGGCCGGCCCCGCCTCTGCGCATCGCGGTGACTCCGTGGCCCGGATACGAGTACGTCGTCCTCGCGCGTGACCTGGGTTTCTTCGCCGCCGAAGGGGTGGACGTTCAGGTCGTCGAGCTCGAGTCGCCGGGCGACGCACGCAGCGCGTTCGAGAACGGGCTGGTCGACGTGAACGCGGCCACACTGGTCGAGTTGCTGGTGACCCGGGCACAGACGGGCCGGCGGCCCCAGGCGTTCTACGTACTCGACTATTCGGACGGCGGCGACATGCTGGTCGCCGACAGCTCGATTGCCACGATCGCGGATCTGCGCGGGCAGCGTGTGGCCGTGGAGGCCGCGTCGGTGGACCTGCTCGCCCTGGCGCTCGCGCTGGAGAGCGCCGGCATGACGCTGGCCGACGTGGAGCTGGCGGTGATGCCGCAGAGCGAGAAGCCCGGCGAGATGAGGAACCACTCGGTCCGGGCCGCGCAGTGTTTTCCGCCCGCCTCCAGTGAGATCGAAGCGCTGCCGGGAACGCACCGGCTCTTCGACTCCTCGCGCGCGCCGGGCATGATCGTGGACGTGCTCGTCGCGGACAGCGCGGCCATCGCCAGGGAACCCCGCCGGTTCATGGCGGTGGTGCGAGCGGTCGATCGCGCGCAGAAATGGGCCGGGGAGCACGAGACGGAAGCCATCGCGGCCATGGCGAAGCGGGAGCAGATCACGCCCGAGCAGTTCCGGACCGCGCTGGCCGGCGTGGAACTGGTGCCGCTCGCCCGCCAGCGCGCGCACCTGGCGCCGGGCGGATCCGCCGAGCGCGCGATCTCGAGCGCGAACCGCGCGCTCACCCAAGCGGGCACGCTCAAGTCCGTTCCGGCCGGGGCGCAGCTGGTCACGACACTCGCGGTGCCGGCGGAGGGCGCGCGATGACGCGGATCCCCTTTGCCGGCCTGTTCGCGGGCGGATCGCTCCGCGGCCGGCTGCTCGCTCCCATCGTGGCCACTTCCGTATTCGTTTCCGCCGCCGGCATCGCGCTGGTGCTCGAAACCATGCGCACGAACTACGAAGCGCGCATGCGCCAGGAGTGCGCGCTGCTGCTCGCCGCGGTCGCCAACAGCGTGCAGGCTGCGCCGTCACCGGAAGACCTGCAGCGCTTCGTGAGCGCCATGGGGGCCGAGCGTGACGTGGAGACCCTGCTCATCGCGGCGGGCACGCCGGCGCGGGTGATCGCCTGCTCCAAGCGGGCCTGGGTCGGACAGCTGGTGTCCGCGCTGCCCGACAGGGGCGACGTCCGGGCCGACGTCGAGCGCGTCTCGGGCAGCGGGTCGGAGATGGCTCCGCACTGGGAGAGCTCCGGTGTGTTCGACATGACCCGCGCGATCTGGATTCCCGCCGCGGGGGACCGGTCCGGAAAGCTCGTGCCCGGCATCATCATGGTTCACGTCCGCAGCGCCGAGACCGAGGCCGCCATGTTCCACCAGGCGCTCGACTTCTCGCTGGTCGTGTTGGCGCTCATCGTCGCCCTGGCGCTGATCGTGCGCGCGCTCATCGAACGCCGCGTGCTGACGCCGCTAGCGGCCGTGCTCCGGTTCGTGCGCGAACGCGAGGCCGGAGGGGCGGCCGGCGCGCGCGCCACGTGGACTCCGGACGAGATCGGCGCGCTGGGCGCCACGCTCGGGCGTTTGCTCGAAAAGGTGGACGAGCAGACCGGGGAGATCGTCCGCGCGCGCGGGCAGCTGTTCGACGCGATCGAGGCGCTCGACGCCGGCGTGGCGATGTACGACTGCACCGGCGCGCTCGTTCTGTTCAACCGCAAGTACACCGAGCAGTGGTCGTCCCTGCACGGGCTCATCGTGCCCGGCATCCGTTCGGCCGACCTGGCGAAGGCGTACGCGAAGGGGCAGCACGTCCTGGACACGGCGGACAACCCGTCCGCGCACCCGCCCGCCGGGGACTTCTTCGCGGCCCTTTCCCCTTTCGACGCGCGAGTGCACGGGCGCTGGCTGCGGATCGTCCCCAATCGCACGCGCGACGGCGGCACCGTGATCCTGCAGCAGGACATCACCGCCACGCGGCGGATCCAGGACAGCCTGCAGCAGGCCGAAGCGCGCGCGCGCGGGCTGCTCGACGTGATTCCCGACATGCTCTTCCTGATCGACGCGAACGACCGGTTCTCGGACTTCCGCACGCCCGACGTGGGACTGCTCTTCAAGCCGCCGCACGAGTTCCTGGGCCGCCTCGTCGCCGAGGTGCTTCCGCCCGAACTGGCGGCGCTCATCATCGACGGAAT